>JAKAXG010000691.1 GCA_021827225.1 Actinomycetes bacterium
ATCGACGCGGCCAGCCCCATGCAGACGGTGGAGACGTCGCAGGGCACGAACTGCATGGTGTCGTAGATGGCCAGGCCGGCGGTCACCGACCCGCCCGGCGAGTTGATGTAGAGGCTGATGTCCCGCCCCGGCTCCTCGGCGGCGAGCAGCAGCAGCTGCGCGCAGATGAGGTTGGCGCTGGTGTCGTCCACCTCGGTGCCGAGGAAGACGATCCGCTCCTTCAGGAGGCGCTGGTAGACGTCGGCGGAGCGATCCAAGCCGGCCATCTGGCCGGTCACCTGCGGAAGGTGTTGCGGGGACATGGCCTTGAGGGTACCCGGTCCCGGTGGACACGGCGGAGGCAGTACCGGGGCAGTTAGGATCCTCCGGCACGCGGGCGTGGCGAAATTGGCATACGCGCCAGGTTTAGGTCCTGGTCCCGAGAGGGGTGGAGGTTCGAGTCCTCTCGCCCGCACGGCTCGAAGCGCCGATCAGCCGCCCGCCATCGGGCCGGCCGGGCGGCCGCCGGCCGGGGCGCGCCTCCCCGCCCGCAGGAAGGCCAGGTTGACCACCGCCGCCAGCACCAGGTCGCACAGCACCAGCAGCACCCGGGAGCCGACCACCACGGCGAGGGCCGGGCCCGACGCCATGGTGGAGCGCAGCACCAGGACCAGCACCACGTCGCGGACCCCGGCGCCGGCGGGCGCCGGGATGAACAGGATGCCCAGCGGCACGGCCAGGGCCATGCCTCCCACCGCCAGCGCCACCGGGGCGAAGCCGACCGGCCCGCTGCCGGCGACCAGGGAGGCCAGGTGGGCGCCCAGGGCCAGCCAGCTGAGGAGGGACCAGCCGCCGGCCCGCAGCTCCCGGGCGAAATCGACCTCCTGGTGCAGCGGCGGGCGCCGCAGCAGCCGCAGCGCCCGGTCCATGGCCCAGGGAAGCACCCTGGGGTGCAGGGCGGCGAGCAGGAACGGGATGGCGAGCAGCCCCCACCAGTAGCGGCGCAGGGCGGCGGCGTCGTAGGCCGGCAGCAGCACAGACGCCACCGTGAGGCCGACCGCGCAGCTGACCACCAGGGAGGCCAGGTTGGCCCACAGCATGGTGGCCCGCGCCGCCCCCCGCCGGCGGCCGGCCTCCATCTGCAGCAGCGCCGGCCACACCGACCCGGGCAGGTACTTGCCCAGCTGGCTGGTGAAGAAGACCCGGCTGCCGTCACCCCAGGGGAGGTCGACGCCCAGGCCGGCCAGGATGTCCCGCCACTGCGGGAAGGTGGCTCCCACGCCCACCAGCCCGAAGGCGAAGCTCACCACCACCGGCGCCGGCCCGATCCGCCGGTAGGTGGACACGAAGGCCCGGTGATCCCGGTACAGCGCCCAGGCGGCGGCGGCGGCCACGACGGCCAGCACCAGCCCGCCGGCCACCGCCCGCTTCAGGTCGACCCGGCCCCGGGGGGCGGATGCGGCCGTCGGTTGTGGATCCGGTGCGATCGCGGAGACTCCCAGAGGCAGGGCGGACCCTCCGCCCTCGGGCCGCCCACGATACCGGGGTGACTCAGAGGCGGCCGAGAAGCTCGGCGAGGGCCCGGCCCATCTGCTGCTCGTCGAACAGCTCGGCCGCCCGGACGGCGAAGCTGCGCCCGACGGCGGCCAGGCCGGCCCGGTCGCCGACCAGGCCGCCGAGGCGGCCGATCCAGGCGGCGGCGTCGCCGGCGGGCAGCAGGTATCCGGTCTGGCCGTCGACCACCGCGTCCCTGATCCCCTCCAGGTCGGCGGCGACCACCGGCGTGGCCCGCAGGGCGGCCTCCACCGTGACCAGCCCGAACCCCTCCATGTCCCCCGCCACGGGGATGTTCGGCTGCACGAACAGATCGGCCCGCCGCAACAGCCTCTCCCGGGCCTCGTCGTCCACCCGGCCGAGCAGGTGGACCCGGCCGGCGACCCCCGCTTCGGCCGCCGCCTCCTCGATGGCGTGGCGTTCGGGGCCCTCCCCGGCCACCGCGTAGTGCACCTCGGGCGGCAGGTGGGGCAGCACCTCCCCGGCGAACCACCGGACCCCTTTGCGCCGCACCAGCCGGCCGAGGGTCAGCAGCACGACCGCCCTGGCCGGCACGCCGGGCAGGTCGGGATGGGCCCCGTCCCCCCCGGCGCCGGGCGCCGGGCGGCCCGGGCCGGCCGGAGGCGGCGCTACCCCCAGGCGGACGACGGCGATCCGGCCGGCGGCCACGCCCACCTCCCGGGCCCGTTCGGCCGTCTCCCGGCTTATGGCGATCACCAGCGGGGCCCGTCTGAGCAGCGGGCGGACCACCGCCCGGTACAGGGGGTTCGGGTAGGTGACGTCGAGCCCCATCACCATGGTGGCGCACGGCCGGCGGGCCAGGCGGGCGACCGGCGCCATCACCACGTAGGTGAGGGCGTCACCGGTCAGCACGGTTCCGGCGCCGCCCCGGACCAGCAGGACGAGGAGCCGGACCGCGCTGACCGGCAGCCACCAGACCAGGTCCCGGTTGGGGCCGCCGTGGCTGATCAGGACGGAGTCGGCCCGGTCGGCGGACAGGGACCGCCACACGCCGGCGGCCAGGGTCTCCATCCCTCCCACGCTGGGAGGGAACTTGCGGGTGACGAACACCGTCGGCCCGCCGGGCCGGCGGTGTTCACGTCGGGGCACCGCGGTGACGCTACTGGCAGGCGTAGTCCTGGTCGTACGGGCTGGAGGTGCCGGTGTACCCGTTGGCGGAGTACCCGTACTGCACCAGCACGATCTTCCCGCCGGCGAAGGGCTGGTAGTAGGGGCCGGCGGTGCCGGCGCAGAACGAGGTGGCGCTGTAGGCGGAGGCGGTGACGTTGCCCGCTCCGGGCACCCAGAGGGGGATGTTCGGGAAGCTGAGGCTGTTGCCGGTGATCTCCCCCCACTGAAGCGCGGTGGAGTAGATGCCGGCCAGCACCCCGCTGGCCCGCAGCCCCTGCACGGCGCCGGAGATGACGGCGGCGTTGCTGGAGGTGGGCTGGTTCGCCCACCAGGTGCTCGGCGCCTCCACGTCGAGCCACCACAGGGTCGGGTTCACCCCCTGGGCCCGGGACCACGCCACCCAGTGGGCGGCC
>JAKAXG010000033.1 GCA_021827225.1 Actinomycetes bacterium
GTATCAGGTGGTGGGCCGTCTCTCGTCGGGAGTCTCGCGCCCCACAGCCGGCGCCGCCCTCCACGGGTATCTCCAGGCACTGACCGCTGTCCTGCGGGGCGGCCTCCTCGGAGCCGGGGCGGCTACCGACGTGTCCATGGCCGAAGTCGCGGAGGCGGCCGTCATTGTTGTGTGCCTGGCCCTCGTCGCCGTCAGGCTCGTGCAGCGACGATCGCCCTCGTCGCTGAAGGTGCCGCCCCTGGCATGGTTCGCGGTCAGTACGGTGGCCTTCACGGTCGTGGAGTACACCTTCCGCTACCAGGGCGCCTGGGGCGCCAGGTACGTGATCCTGCCCAGCCTGTGTGTGCTGTCCGCGTTGGCGATGGCCGCGCAGGCCGTCCCTCGGGTCGGTCTGGCTCTGGGCCTCGTGGTGCTGGTGGCGGCCCTGGGCAGCTTCCCCGCAACCAGTTTCCGCGACTCGGGTCCTTCATGGGCGGCCGTTCTTCAGAAGGCGGCCACGACGTGTGATGGCCAGAAGGCCGACTCGACAGTCACGTTACCGATCGGGCCTTCGATCTCGACGATCGACTGGCATATGAGTCTGCGTTGCGGGCAGCTTCGACGTGACTAGGAGTGGCCGCTCAGGGCTGTTCATGGCCAGTGAGGCGTGGCTCGGAATCGGTTGGGCCGCACTCGGGGTAGGAAATGCCATCGACGATGGGGCCTACACGAGCGTTGCCGTCTCTCTCATGGTGGTGGGCACGGGGTGCCTCGTCGTGGGGGCTCTGCGGTGGAGCCGTCGGGCACCAGCCTCCGGATACGCAGGCATCGGAATGTCCGTAGCGATGGCCGCCGACGGGGTCGTGGCCGTTCGGTTCCCAGCAGGGATCTACGGGTCGGGGGTCGCGCTGACAGCTTCGAGGCTGCTCACGGTAGCGGCCGTCATCGTCGCCGTAGCCGGCGCCTTGATGACAGGTCGCCACAGAGGACGCGGCGGTCGCCTCTTCCTCCTCATCGTGGCGCTCGCGGTCATGTCGGGGTTCTTGATGATCAAGGCGAGTCCCCGTCCGGCCATCGATGTGTGGTACATGTACCAGACCGCCTCCGCCTCACTGCTGCACGGGCACAACTTCTACACTGCGCATTGGACGAGCGGAATGCCCGGGGAGGTGTCGAACCAGTTCGTGTACCTCCCGGCGTCCGTCGTGGTCCTTGCACCGTTCAGGTGGGCCCTCGGGGACGTCCGGTTCGGACTCGTGATCGCGCTCGCTCTGGCTGCGTTCGGAGTGTTCCGGATGACCAGTGGACCGAGGGCATGGCTTCTAGCCGGCCTGGTGGTGCTGGTGCCCAAGCTCACCTTCGGGGTGGAGCAGGCCTGGAACGATCCGCTGCTGCTGGCCTTCATCATCGGCGCCGTGCTGGCCGTCCGGCGAGGCCGGGGGACCCTGGCTGTGCTGTCCTTCGGGGCGGCCTTGGCATCCAAGCAGTACGCCTGGCTGTTGGTGCCTGCCGCGGCGGTCTGGCCTGAGTTCGGCTGGCGGAAGGCCATGCTCGCTGCGGGAGGGGCAGCCGTGTTCACGGTCCCGTGGATCCTGGCGTCCCCGCGGGCTTTCTGGCAGGGCGCCTTCGCCTACAACCTGAAGCTGCCACCCAGGTTCGACTCCCTGTCGCTCTATTCTCTGGCCCTGCGTCGGGGTGTGACACCCGGCTACGGGCTGCTGATCGCTAGCACCCTGGCGGCCGTCGGGCTCTCGCTGTGGCTCGCCCGGCACGGTTCGTGCGGTTTCGTCCTGGGAGCGGCCGTGGTGATGGCCGGGTTCAACCTGGCCGACAAGCAGGCGTTCTTCAACGAATGGTTCCTGGTGGTCGGTTTGATCGGCGTGGGCCTGGCGCTCGCCAACCCCGACTACCGACCGGATCCCCACGGCGGCTATCCGCTGCACCGGACCCGGTCTCCGGGGTTGGGGGCCCACGTCTCCGCCCGGCATGAACCGGCAGTCCCAACGGGCGGTGGAGGCTGAGCCTGGCACCTCGAGTACGAACCTAGGGTGGGCGGGGCCGTCACACCCCCCTGGCATCATGGCGGCATGACCCGGGCGGACACCAGGATCGCAGTCACACTGGCGGCGCTACTGCTCTGTGCGAGCGGATGCCAGCGCAGTGGCTCGGCCAACACCGCTGCTCTCCCCGGTGCCACGACGACCTCCTCCCCGGGCGGTTCCGTTGCGGCGGCCCCTACCAGCACCACCCACCCGACGGCGACGACAGCAGCTCCGCCTCCGGCGATGCCCGCCCGACCGGCGGCCGGCCGCTGCCATGCCCGAGGCAGCGGCCTCTACGTGCTGCCCGACCCGTCCTGCACGCCCGGAGCCACCAACCCCGCCGTCACCCAGGCCGACATCGACCAGACCATCTGCAGGTCGGGCTGGACGGCGACGGTCCGGCCGCCCGAGAGCTACACCGAGCCGCTCAAGTACCAGCAGATGGCCGCCTACGGCGACACCGGATCGGCCCGGGACTTCGAAGAGGATCATTTCATCCCCCTCGAGCTGGGCGGCTCACCGACCAGCCCCCAGAACCTGTGGCCGGAGCCGGGACCGTCACCGAACCCCAAAGACTCTGTCGAGAATGCCGCCAATCAGGCGGTGTGCACCGGGCAGATGACGCTGGCTGCGGCTCGGCACGCCATAGCCGCGGACTGGATCTCCTTCGGCCAGCAGCTCGGGGTCTCCCAGCAGCAGGCTCCCACCACATCGGCGTCATCGCGGCAGGCGGCCAGCTGCACGGCGTCCGCCTCCTACAGCTCCAGGTACGGCGACTGGGATGTCCATGTCCACTCCGACCAGCCCAGCCAGACCGTCAAGGTGACCGCCAGCGGCGGGGAGACCGCCTCCTACCACACCGACAGCAGCGGTTACGCCGACGTGTACCTCCACGCGGCACAGAGCGCCAGCGGTCAGACGGTGACCGTGACCGTCGGGAGAGCCACGTGCGCGACCCCGCTCTAGCCGAGTGGCTCCCCGGCCGTGAGCCCGGCCAGCAGGGCCCGCACCCGCTGGTCGATCTCGTCGACGATGGGCCGGACCTGCTCCACCGGGAGGCCGGCGGGGTCCGCGAGATCCCAGTCGAGGTAGCGCTTACCGGGGTAGTAGGGGCAGGTGTCGCCGCAGCCCATGGTGACCACGACGTCCGCCGCCCGGGCGTCGTCGTCGGTGAGCGGCTTGGGGAACTCCCTGGAGGTGTCGAGGCCCCTCTCCTCGAGCACGGCGACGACCGAGGGGTTCAGCTGGTGGCCCGGCTCGGAGCCGGCGGAGCGGACCTCGACCCGGCCTCCGCCGTAGTGGTCGAGGAGGAGCTTGGCGGCCAGGCTGCGGCCGGAGTTGTGGATGCAGAGGAACAGCACCACAGGCTTGTCGCTCACCGGGCGGATCCCGTCATGTGATGTCGGAGTCGGGGTAGAAGCGCCGGCGGGCCCACAACGCCACGTAGACCAGCCCCACCAGCACGGGGACCTCGATCAGCGGGCCGACCACCCCGGCCAGGGCCTGGCCGCTGGTGACCCCGAACACGCCGATGGCCACGGCGATGGCCAGCTCGAAGTTGTTCCCGGCGGCGGTGAACGCCAGGGTGGCGGTGCGTTGGTAGCCGAGGCCGAGGCGCCGGCCCAGGAAGAACGATCCGAACCACATGATGGCGAAGTAGGCCAGCAGCGGCAGGGCGATGCGGGCCACGTCGCCGGGGTGCGTGGTGATGGTGTGGCCCTGGAGGGCGAAGAGGATGACGATCGTGTACAGCAGCCCGTAGAGGGCGAACGGGGCCAGGCGGGGCAGCAGGGTGCTCTCGTACCAGGCACGGCCGCGGGTCCGTTCTCCGATGGTGCGGGTGAGGAACCCGGCGACGAGCGGGACCCCCAGGAAGATGGCCACGGTCTGGGCGATGCGGCCGATGGAGAGATGCAGGCCGACGGTCGACAGACCCAGCCAGCCGGGCAGCACCTTCAGGTAGAAGTAGCCGAGCACCGAGAACATGAGGATCTGGAACAGGGAGTTGAGTGCCACCAGAACGGCCGCCGCCTCCCGGTCGCCGCAGGAGAGGTCGTTCCAGATGAGGACCATGGCGATGCAGCGGGCCAGACCGACGATGATCAGGCCGGTTCGGTAGGTGGGTTGGTCGGGCAGCATCAGCCAGGCGAGGGCGAACATGACCGCCGGGCCGACCAGCCAGTTGAGCAGGAGGGAGGAGACCAGCATCCGCCGGTCCCGGGTGACGGCCCCCATCTGGCCGTAGCGGACCTTGGCCAGTACCGGGTACATCATGACCAGCAGCCCGATGAAGATGGGCAGTGACGTGCCGGAGGTGACCTGGATGGCGTTGAGGTGCCGGTTGAGGCTGGGGATGGCCCGGCCCAGCCCGATGCCGGCGGCCATGGCCAGGATTATCCACACCGGCAGGAAGCGGTCCACGAAGGACAGGCGGGCGATGACCGGCGTTTCGGGGGTGGTGCCCGGCGCCGGCTTGGTGGCCACGACGTCGCTCACTACCGTCCCCGAACGAGGGTCACGCAGGCGGCGGCCAGACTCAACAGCACGGGCTGTTCTTGGCGGACAGGCTCACCGGTTCGGGCCGCGACCCGCAGCACGCCGACTCGCCGGGGGCGGCCGATCGCAGCTGGCCGGCCGGCGTGTCGTCGTCGGCCAGGACGGTGTAGATCTCCCACGGCTCACCGCCGGGGCCGTCCACCCACACCTTGTCCTGGACGGCGTAGCAGCAGGCGGTCTGCTCCTCGACTGCGGTGGCCAGGCCCTCGCCGGTCAGGCGGGCCTGGGCGGCGGCCACCTCCTCGGTGCTGTCTACCTCCACGCCCAGGTGGTTGAGCGTGCCCGGCGCCTGGTTGGGGTCCTCGATGAGGACCAGCTTCAGCGGCGGCTCGGCGATGGCGAAGTTGGCGTAGCCCGGGCGGCGCTTGGCCGGCTCGGTGCCGAACAGCTTCGAGTAGAACTCGACCGCCGTGTCGATGTCGGCGACGTTGAGAGCCAGCTGTACTCGGGACATTCCAACCTCCGGGTAACATCGACGAACGTTGATGCTTCGATGATGGTCGATGCAATCATACCTGTCAATGGGAGATGTCGTGGTGGCCCAGAAAAGTACGGCCATGCCGGTGATGGAGACGGTCGAGTGCTGCGCCTCGGTGCTGTCCGCTCCGCTGGGCGTCGATGACGCCGCCGAGCTGGCCCGGGGCTTCAACGCCCTGGCCGACCCGGTCAGGCTGCGGCTGCTGTCCATGCTGGCGGCCGCACCGGCGGGCGAGATCTGCGTGTGCGACTTCGTCGGCCCGCTGGGAAAGACCCAGGGCACCATCTCGCACCACCTGAAGATCCTCGGCGAAGCCGGGCTCGTGCACGGTGACCGTAGGGGCAAGTGGGTGTGGTACTCCCTCGACCGGGACCGCCTGGCCGCTCTGAAAGCCGCTATCGAACCCTGACCGGGGGACCGGCCCCACCGGCATCGGGCGGGCTACCCTCGCACGCGCTGTCAGGGCGGCCCGCCCCCGAAGCGACAGCCACGAGCTCGAGGAGGAGACGGTGAGCGCAGTCCCCAGAGGTGGCACGGTCGCGGTGACCGGCGCGGCCGGCTTCATCGGTGGATGGGTCGTGCAGACCCTCCTCGACCGGGGATACCGGGTGCGGGCCTGCGTGCGCGATGCCGCCGACGACGCCAAGGTCGGGTTCCTCAAGCGGATGGGGGGCTTCGCGTCGGGGCGGCTCACGCTTCACGCAGCCGACCTGGACCGGATCGGCTGCTTCGACGACATCTTCGCCGGCTGCGACGGCGTCGCCCACGTCTCCCACGTCAGCACCTACGACGACCCGGAGTACGTGCGCCGTACCTGTGACCACATCATCGCCAGCGTCGAGCGTTCCGGATCGGTCCGCCGTGTCGTGGTGACGTCGAGCCTCGCCGCGGTGATCTCGGAGGCGGACATTCAGGAGCTGGTGCGCCGTCCGGTCGTCGACGAGGACCGCACGCCCGACGAGTCGAACCCGAAGCGGGTTCCCGAGCGGGGCCAGGGCTATTCGATCGGCAAGGTGATCGCCCAGCAGGCCTTCTCCCAGGCCGCCGCCGGCAGCGGTCGCTGGGACGCCATCACCATCTGTCCGGCCGACAACGTCGGACCGATCCTGTCGGCCCACCAGAAGTCCGGCGGCCCGTGGCAACGTCTGATCGACGAGATGTTGCAGGGCCGTTGCGAGATCTTCCAGGGCACCGGTCCGTACCGACCCTGGATGCCCGTCGACGTCCGCGACGACGCCGCTTGTCACGTCGGCCTCCTGGAGAGCGAGCAGGTGGCCAACGGCGAGCGCTACCTCGCCTGGTCGACCGAGACCCGCAACTACGAGGACATCTGCACGTCCATCGACCGCATCCTGCCCGAGCTGCGCCACGACTGCGGTCCGATCGTCGATGCCACCCCCGAACGGCTCAAGTCCCGCGAGCAGGAGTTCCGTGGGATCTGGGCCGGTCTCGAGCTACGCAACGACCGCATCAAGGCGGTGGTGCCCATCACCTTCCGACCTCTGGACGACTCGATCCGCGACTGCGTCGAGTCGCTGATGGCCGTGGCCGGAGCCGAGCCCCGCCGCCGTCCCGACTGACCGGGCACCGCCGGGGCTCCACCCGGGGCCGGTGGCAGTCCCTCGGACACGGCTCACACCGGCGCCTCCAGCTGCGGCCTCGGGATGCGGGGCGGCGGCTGGCTGTCCCACAGGTCGGCCAGCAGGTCGTCGCGGACCTGCCGGCGGGCCGGGTCGGACCACAGGTTGACCCGCTGGAGCGGGTCGTCGCGCAGGTCGTACAGCTCACCCTCGGTGCCGTCGTGGACGGTGCCGGGAAGGTAGGCGGTGCACACCCACCGGTCCCGGGTCACGGTCCGCAGGTGCACGCCCACGCCGAACAGCTCACTGTCCCACTCGGTGAGCACCCGCTCGGGACCCTGGTCGCCGGGTCGGGGGAGGGGTGGGGCCTGCATCCACTCCGGCGGGGTGAGGCCGGCGATCCGGCACATGGTCGGCGCCAGGCTGATCAGGCCCACCGGGGATGTCACCAACCCCGCCGGTGTGGCGCTGGACGGCGCCGGCCGCCAAATCAGCGGCAGGCGCATCAGGCCGTCCACGTGGTAGGGGCCTTTGAACAGCAGGCCGAAGTCGCCCTGCAGCTCACCGTGGTCGGTGGTGAAGATCACGTCCACGTCGTCCTGCCAGCCCCGGGCGGCGATGGCGGCCAGCACCCGGCCCAGTGCCTCGTCTATGAGCTCGCACTCCACCGCGTTGCGGGCGTTGACCTCCCTGACCTGGTCGGCGGTCAGGGTGGCGGGCACCCAGCGGGCGGGCGCCTCGAAGTTGGAGACGAGCGAACCGTCGTACCACAGCCTCCAGTGCCGGGGTTTGGCGTCGAGGAGGGCTTCGCGCTCGGACGGCGACTCCGGGTAGCCGGCCGGCAGCGGCACGTCCCGCCAGTCGATGCGTCCCATCTCCGACTGGGGCGGGTCCCACGGGTGGTGGGGATCGGGGAAGCTCATCCAGCAGAACCAGTCATCGTCACCGTCGAGCGAGTCCAGCCAGGCGATGGTGCGGTCGGCCACCCAGTCGGTGTGGTACCACTCCCTGGGCACCGGGTTGACGTGGACCTGGGGGGCGCCCGTGTCCCCGCCGCCGGCGGCGTTGACCTGCAGCTCGGCGTCGACGGTGGGATAGAACATGGCCACCGCCTCGGGATGCTCGGCGCGCAGCCAGCGGGCGTAGTGCAGCTGCCCCTGGGCGCCGTGGGTGGCCAGCTCCATGTGCTCGAACCCCCGGTGGGTGCCTCCGGGGGGCGTGGTGCCGCGGGAGCTCAGGGCGTTGTCCGGGAAGCGCACGAACGGGTCGAAGAACGGCTCGAAGTGGGACTTGCCGACCAGCGCCGTGCGGTACCCGGCGCCGTGCAGCACCTCGGCTACCGATGGGGCGTCGGCGGGCAGGGGCACCCCGTTCATCCACACCCCGTGGGTGGCGGGGTGCTGGCCGGTGAGGATGGTGGACCGCGACGGCATGCACACCACCGACTGGGGCACCGCCCGCTCGTAGCGGATGCCCTGCCCGGCCAGCCGGTCGGCCACCGGTGTCCGGGCCAGGCTCCCGCCGTTGCAGCCGAGGGTGTCGTAGCGCTGCTGGTCGGTGGTGACGAGCAGGATCTTGCGGCCCATCAGGCGGCTCCTTCCAGGAGGGTGCGCAGGTGTTCGAGGGCGGCGCCGGCGGCGCCGGCGATCACGAGGGCCATGGTCGCCGGGTCGGCGTCGGCGGCGTAGGAGACCAGGCTGGTGCCGTCCCCGAGGTCGAACACGTCGATCGTCGAGAGGTGCTCGCGGATGACGGGCGTCTCGATGCGGTACTGGAACCGCCGCTGCAGGGCGTCGTTGGTGACGATCACCTCCGGCATGGGCAGGCCGGCGCCGGTCACGACGGTACGCCGGTTGCCCTCGACGGTGGCGGAGTCGATGCCGGGGAACCACTCGGCGATGCGGCTGGGATCGCCGACCAGCGCCCAGACCTGGTCGGCCGGGCGGGCGATGCGGACCTGGCGGCGGACGCTGGCGCGCACGGCCGCTCAGCCCGCCACCCGGGGCACCGGCGCCCCGCCCGTCGCGCCACCGGCCCCGGCCACCTGCGCGGCGGCCAGCGACAGCCGGGCCAGTTCGGCGTCGATCAGCCGCTCGTGCTCCTCGATGTCGCGCAGGGCGGCGGAGCGCCGCCAGCGTCCGCGGAGCAGCAGCACGGTGGGCAGGAACACGAACTGGCCGGCGGCGCACACCCACCACCAGGTCCGCCACTGGCGCGGCGCCCGGGCCTTGGCGGCCAGCACGGCGGAGGCGTGCCGGCTGAGATACGCCCGGTCGGCGGCGGGCATGGACCGCAGGCCCAGCAGCAGCTTGACCGCCGGTGCCGGGCCGACGTGGCGGGCAGCTTCTATCTCCGACAGGGCCCGGGCTACGGCGGCCCGGTCGGAGGCGTTCGCCCGCAGCGCCGCCAGGGCCGCCGGGTCCACCGCTTTGAGGGTGGCCACCTGGGCGGGGTAGGCGGTCTGGATGGCGAGCAGCTCGGGGCCGTACTCGGTGACCGGGGTGACGGAGTTGACCACTACTGGCAGCACCAGGAACGACAGGGCCACGACGCAGCGCAGCACCCAGCCCCACACGGCCAGCCCGGTGGCCACCAGCGCCGGGTTGCGGGCCTCGACGGTCTCGCTGAAGGCGGCCATCCAGGGGGCGTAGGCGGCGCCCCGGCTGAACGACAGGATCGAGATGATGACCACGAAGGTCCCGTAGGAGGTGGCCGGGTCCGTGGCCCGGCTGGCGAACACCAGGGTCATGACCACCCCCACCGCCCCGGCGGCGACCATGATCGGCTTGCGGACGGCCAGCCGGTCCGAGAGGGTGCCGGCGATGACCACCGCCACCGCGTCGGCGGCCCAGAACCAGTTGCCGAGGCTGTTGGCCCGGGCCTGGCTGTAGCCGAAGACCGAGGTGAAGTAGATGACGAAGAAGCCCACGGCGGCGTAGTAGAGGAGCAGGAACACGCTCACGCCGAACGCCGGCACCAGCACGTCGGCTCTGGCCATCTGCCGCCAGGGATGCTCGAGGGCGCGCGACACGTCGATCCCCCGGGCGCGGGCCTCGACCAAGACCCGTTCCCGCATGGACACCAAACGCTGGTCCCGCAGCTCCGGTGACAGTTCCCGCAGGCCGAGCAAGGCGATCACGAACACCACCAGGCCGGTGACGCCGGCGATGTGGAACTGGTCCTGCCAGGCGCGGAGGTGGTCGAGGGTGTTCGACGCCACCTCCGACACGACCAGGCTGCCGATCACCGGTCCCAGCGTCCACAGGCCCATGGCCGTGCCCCTCCGCAGCTGGGGGGAGAAGTCGCGGATCAGCGCCGGCGTGGCCACCAGCACCACCCCCTCGACCAGGGCCACGACCGACACCAGGACGGAGTAGACCACCGGCCCCGGCGCCGCCGGGATGGCGAACCCGGTGATCAGCGACGCCACCAGCAGTCCGGCCACCACCAGGTTGGCCCGGCCCCAGCGGTCGGCGAAACCGGCGAGGAGCGACGCCACCGCACCCACCGCGTTGGAGATCACCACCACGGTGAGGTAGTAGCGGAAAGAGATCTGGAAATGGGCCAGCACGGACGGCGACACCGCCCCCTGCACGTACTGCTCGTAGTAGAGGACGATCGAGGACAGGACCACGACCGCCAGCAGCAGGTAGCGGGCCGGCCCGGACGGGTACCCGACCAGCTTGCGGTTGAGCGACCACAGGCGCGGACCGTCCGGCCCGGGTGGCGCGGAGCTCAGATTCAGGCGGCGCTGAAGCAAGGAAAATCCCCTCCCTTTTTCCAATGACTCCGAATGCGGCGGCGGTAGAGACTGCTATCCGGGGCCGGCCAGGTCGCGGCGCATCCGGCGGCTGGCCTCGGCGGCGTGGGTCAGGATGTTGCGGGCCATCGACGACTCCTGCCCGCCGGCCCGGCGGGAGTAGACATCGGCCCGCACCCGGTGGGCCTCCTCGGAGGCCGGCTCGGCCAGGACGGCGAACTCGGCCAGGTGGCAGGCCAGGCGCAGGTCGCCGGCGTCGGCCAGCTCCGCCGCCCGGGCCAGGACCGTCCCCACCCCACCGGCCAGCTCCACCCACGCCCGGGCCTGCTCGGAGCGGGGGGCGGGCAGCAGGTTGTCCGGCTCACCGTCGTACCAGCCGCCGTAGCGCCGCCAGATGTTGCGGACCAGGAACTGCGGGTGGTCGTAGACCGGCCGCAGGTACGGCTTGTCCCGCAGGCGGGCGGGGACCTCCACCTCGTGGATCACCCGGTCGAGGGTGGCGCCGGTGTTCATGAGCGCCAGCGTCTGGGTCTCTATCGAGTCGAGCAGGTCGGCGGTGTCGGTGAGGGCGGTGGCGATGCGCTCGGCGCCGAACACCGGCAGACCGTGCCCGGAGACCATGATCTCGGCTCCCAGGGCGGCCATCTGGCGCAGCGCCAGCGCCCAGTCGCTCACGTAGCGCTGCACCTTCTGGGGGTTGCCGGCGTTGGGCACGGCGTAGATGAAGAGGTCCCCGGGATGGAGGATCCGCGCCTCGGGCACCCAGGTCCAGGTGGCGTCGTCGGTCTCGCCGCGGGCGTGGTGCAGCTCGAAGGTGAGGCCGCCCTGGCGGAAGGTCAGGCGGTCGTCGTAGGTGACGTCGGGGAAGCGGTAGTCCACCGGCCACCGGAAGTCGCCGACCGGCAGGCCGAACTGGCGTTGGTTGATGGCGGTGTTCCAGCCGGCGGTCCGCTGGTAGCGGCGCAGGTGGTCGGGCACGGCCGAGTGGCCGTAGACCGTCGGGCCGGGCCACCCCCGCTCCCGGGCCTCGGCCTCGAAGCGTGCGGTGCCGAAGATGTGGTCCACGTGGTGGTGCGAGAACACCGCCGCGTTCAGGCGGGAGTCGGGGCGCCAGGCTCTCACGCTGTCGTACACCACATCCTGATCGAAGAACCCGCCGGTGTCGAGCATCACCAGACCGTCGCCGGTGTCGACGGCGGTCACGCTCGCCACACTCTTCAGGCAGAGGACCCCGTCGGCGATCTCCTCGGCCGCCCGGCCGCCGATGGGCCGCACCGGGTGCTCCTCGAAGACCAGGTCGCCGTCCCCGTTCCAGTGCCTCTCGGCCATTTCCCTGATGGTGCCCATGGTCTCTCCTCAGATGTCGTCTGTTCCGGCCGGTCAGGCCTCGGCCGCGGCGGCGGGGGAACCGGCCCCCGAAGCCGGTACCGCCCACGTCGCCGGGGCGGTCAGCATGGCGCAGCACATGTCGAGCAGGTCGGCGACGTACCGGGAGGCGGCGGCGTCCCCCAGCCGCCCGGCGTTGCGGGCCTCCTCGGCGCTGGCCAGCGCCACCAGCATGAACTCCACCGTCCGGTCCACCCGGTGGGTGCGCACCTCCGGCGGGACGCTCTCCAGCCGGGAGATGAGCTCAGCTCGCACGGCCCGGAAGCTGCTCGCCGCGAACGACGCCCGGACCAGGTCCCGTACGGTCGGGTCGAACGACCCCTGCAGCAGGAACCGGGCCCAGTAGCTGCCGGTCCCGCCGATGGCGACGTCCGCCAGCGGGCAGACCAGGGCCCCGACCAGCTGCCGCAGTTCCGGCTCGTCGCCGAGCCTCTCGAGGATCTTCAGCCGGCGCGAGTTGATGGGGCCCATGCGGGAGTCCATGACCGCCTCGATGAGGCCCTGCCGGGACCCGAAGTAGTACTGCACCACCGATTTGTTGCGTTGCCCCGACTCGACCTGCACGTCGCGGAGGGTCATGGCCGCCACCCCGCGGGTGGCGGAGAGCCTCTCGGCGATGTCGATCAACTGATCGCGGACCCTCTCGACCACGGAAAGAACTTTAAGGCGGAGGCCTTAAGTTGTCAACGCTTGCGTCAAACGACCACCGGTCAAACGGTCAATCGGTCAATCGGTCAATCGGTCAATCGGTCGTCACGGGCGGGTCCGCCGACCAGGGGAAGGAGATCCAGCGGTCCGTGTGCTCCCAGAAGTAGTCCGGATCCACCACCGAGCGGGGCTTTCTGTAGAGCACGGCGCTGCGCAGCTCGGCGACGTGGGGCCGGACGAGGTCGGCTACGAGGGCCAGCGTCTCGCCGGAGTCGGCCACGTCGTCGGCCAGCAACACCTTCAGGCCGGCCAGGTCGACCAGCGGGGGAGTGGGGGGCAGCACCACCGGCACCTCCATCCGCTCGCCGACCCCGGTGTAGAACTCGACGTTGATCGCCGCGCAGTTCTTCACCCCCAGGGCGTAGGCCAGCGTGCCCCCGACCGGGAGGCCGCCCCGGGCGATGGAGAGCACCAGGTCCGGGCGGAATCCGCTCTCGGCGATGGCACGGGCGAGAAGGCGGCTGGCCGTACCGAAGTCGGCCCAGGACAGCTCCTCCAGCTGGGGTTCGGGCTGAGGGTTGGACACCGGTCGATCTTGCCGCAACCGGACCCCTCCGGACACATCCGGCGACTAGGGCGTGGCGGCGGCCGCCGCCGGCCCCGCGGTGGTCCGGCCCGGTCCGGGATCGTTCTGGGCCGGCACCGGGCCGTTGCTCTGCGGCACCGGGTAGGCGGGGCCGTAGTCCCCCGTGCCGGCGAAGCCGAGAAGCACGTTCTGTTCCACCACCGTGGGATCGCCCATGGAGGTGGGAGGCAGGGTCGGCACGGCCGTGACCGGCGACGCCAGGGTGGGAAGGGCGGCGGTCAGGTCGCCGACGGAGTCGTACCGCCACTTCGAGACGTGCAGGCCCCCGGGACCGACCAGCGCCCCCGGGGTGAGGAAGACGCTCTCGATCAGCTTGTGGGTGGAGACGTGGTCGAAGGTGTCATGGCACACCCAGCCGCCGGCGCTGAACGGCGAGATGACCAGGGCGGGCACCCGGAAGCCGAGACCCACCGGCCCCAGCACCCCCGCCCAGTCGGCCGGGGGCCCACCGGCGGCGTTGGTCGGATCGGCGGTGGTGACGTACTCCCCGTCGAGCGGCCCGCCGGGCTGAGCACCGGCCGGCAGGCCGGCGAGGGAGGTGACGGTCGGGCCCGGGGTGGGCGGGGCCATGTGGTCGAAGAAGCCCCCGTTCTCGTCGTAGAGGACGAGGAACACGGTGGAGGCCCACACCTCGGGGTTCAGCACGAGGGTGTCGAGGATCTGCGCCACCAGGTACTCGCCGTACTCCGGAGGGGTGGCGGGATGCTCGCAGTTGGCCGCCGGGGGCATGATCCACGACACCTGGGGCAGGGTGCCGGCTGCGACGTCGGCGGCGAACTCCGCCGGGTACACCGGGCCCAGCCCGAGAGCGGCGTTCTGAGCCTGCGTGGGGGTCGAGGGGGTGGTGAAGCTCTTGAAGTAGTTGAGGACGTTGAACAGGGCGTTGGACGTGGGGTCCTGGTACACCTTCCAGCTGACGCCGTGCTCGGTGAGCAGCTCGGGGACGGTCGGCCACTGCAGGCTGCCGAGCATCTGCTCCCGGTTGGATACGTAGGTGGTGAGCACCGGGCCGCCCACGTCGCCGGAGTGGGCGCCCAGGCTTCCGCTCATCCACATCAGCCGGTTGGGGTCGGTCGGGCCGAGCACCGAGCAGTGGTAGCCGTCGCAGATGGTGAACGCTGACGCCACGGCCCGGTAGAACTGGAGCGAGTCGCCGGGCCGGTAGTAGCCCATGGTCTCTATGCCGATCGGGGCGCTGGACGGCCCGGGTTGGGGCAGACCGCCGGGGCCGGAGGAGTACTGGAGGGCGGCGGTGCCGTCGTTGCGCAGGTGCTGGACCACGAACTGGTCCATGGACCCGTCGTTCCAGGCCAGGTGCTGGGGTCCCCAGTCATGGGTGATGTCGTTGAGGGTCTGGCCGTTGGCGGTCGGCGGATCGCTCACCAGCTCGAACGGCCGCAGGTAGGAGTCACCGCCCACCTCCAAGAGGGGCTGCCCGTTGTACAGGGTCGTCTGGTCGAACACGGTGGAC
>JAKAXG010000692.1 GCA_021827225.1 Actinomycetes bacterium
TGACCGGAGACATCCCGCCCCCGCCGAACGAACGATTGGTCGTATAGTCTGGCGGCGGAGGCCCGGCAGCGAAGGCCGGGCCCGGGGAGGGCACGTGCGTAGCGCCATGGCCGACGTTGGACGTCCTGTTTCGGCTCCCAGGCCGCGATACCTGGGACTGCTCAACGAGATCTCCGAGGCGGAGCGGCGGGGATTCGACTACCTGACGGCGTGGGCCGACCGCTCGCCCGACCCGGAGGTGGAGGCCGCCCTGCGCGAGGTCGCCGCCCGGGAGGCGGAGCACTCGGCCAGCTTCGCCCGCCGGGTCGTGGAGCTGGGCTACCGGGTCCGGCCCCGGGAGGACACCGACGAGGAGCGGCGCCGGTCGGAGGTGGTCCGGTCGGACCTGGACGACGGCGCCAAGTTCGAGGCCCTCGGGTACCGCCGGGACGCCGCCGGGGACGGTCCCGACGTCTTCGACGACTACTTCCGCGACCACAGCATCGACCCGGTCACGGGCGCCCTGCTCGGGCGGTTCATCGCCGAGGAGCGCGACAGCGGCCGGATCCTGCGGCGGGCCTACGAGCAGCTCGTCCGCCGGTCGGAAGCGGCCACGGCCTGACCGGGCGGTCCGTTGAACCTGGATGACGGCACATCCGGGCCCCTTCCCCTGGAGGGGATCCGGGTGCTGGAGTGCGGCGACTCCGTGGCGGTGGCCTACGCGGGGAGGCAGCTGAGCGATCTGGGGGCGGACGTGGTGAAGGTGGAGCCGCCCGAGGGGGACCCTCTCCGGGCCGTCGGCCCGTTCGCCGGTGCCGTCCCGGACCGGGACATGAGCGGCGCCTTCGCCTATTTCCACGCCGGCAAGCGGTCCGTCGTCCCGCCCGGGCACCCCTCCCCCGGCGGTCTGCTGGCGGACCTGGCCGGCCGGGCCGACATCGTCCTGCGGGGCACCCGCAGCGGCGTCGACTGGCTGAGCGATGGGGACCTGGCCGCCGTGCGGGCCGACCGGCCGGACCTGATCGTCGTCGACATCTCCACCTACGGCCGCCAGGAACCAGGGGCCCGGCACCCCAACCGCGACCTGCTGGCCCTGGCCGCCGGCGGCCTGCTCGGGCTGAACGCGTCCGATCCGACCGACCCGCACGCCTCGCCGCTCAGGTACAAGGGCGAGCTCTCCTCGGTCCACGCCGCCTGCAACGCCGTGCTGGCCGGGTTGGGGGCCCTGCTGGAGCGGGACCGCAGCGGACTGGGCCAGCGCGTCGACGTTTCCGCCCAGGCGGCGGTGGCAGCCATCCTGGCCACCGCTTTGTCCCGGTGGACCTACACCGGGGTGCTGCCGGTGCGTGACGGGACCCGCAGCGTGTCGCCGTGGGGCTTCTACCGCTGCCGGGACGGCATGGTGCTCATCCAGTGCACCGAGGATGCAGAGTTCCGCCGGCTGCTGGAGATCTTCGGTGACCCCGAGTGGGGGCAAATGGAGATCTTCGAGACCACCGCCCAGCGGGAGGCCGTCACCGACGTGCTCGACATGCTGGTGGCCGGTGAGCTCGAGAAGATGGACCAGCGCCGGTTCCTGGACCTGGCCTACGAGCACAGGGTCCCGGCCGCCCCCATCCACTTCGCCCGGGACATCCTGGAGTGGGATCACCTGGCCGAGCGGCGCTTCCTCGAACCGGTCGAGATGACCGATGGCCGCCGGAGCCGGTCGATCCCGGTGCCCGGCCGGCCGTGGCGCTACCGGGGGGAGGAACTGCCCGGGAGGGGGCCGTCGCCCCGGCTGGGCCAGGCCGGCACCGATGCCGGGGCCATCTGGCCGGCCCGGTCAGGGACGCCGGCCGGGTCCGCCGGCCCGGGCGCGCCACCGCTGGCCGGCGTCAGGGTCATCGACCTCACCTGGGTGTGGGCCGGGCCCCACGCCGCCCTCCAGCTGGCCCATCTGGGCGCGGAGGTGCTCAAAGTGGAGACCTCCGCGCGGGTGGACGTCACCCGCCGCCTGGGCCCTTTCGTGGACGGGGAGGTGGGGATCAACCGCTCGGGGTACTTCAACCAGTACAACCAGGGCAAGAAGAGCGTGGCCCTCAACCTCGAGACCGTCGAGGGGATGGACCTGCTCCGCCGGCTCCTGGCCGGGGCGGACGTGGTCGTGGACAACATGAGCGCCGGCGCCCTGGACCGCATGGGGCTGCCGTTCGAGGAACTGGTCCGGATCAACCCCCGGATCGTGGCCGTGTCCATGACCGGCTTCGGCGAGACCGGCCCCTACCGGGACCACCTGGCGTACGGCTCCCTGATAGACGCCATGTGCGGGACGGCCTCGGCCAACGGCCCGGTCGGCGGGGGGCCGACGGATCTCACCATGTCCCTGCCCGACCCGACCGCCGGTCTGCACACCGCGGTGGCCACGGTGGCGGCCCTGCGGCGGGCCCGGGCCACCGGCCGGCCCCTGCGGGTCGAGTGCTCCATGCTCGAGGCCTGCATGGCCGCCTTCCCGTGGCAGGTCCTGTACGGCGGGGTGGCCGGCCACGACGCCCCGGTGATGGGCAACCGGGACGAGCTGTGCAGCCCCCACGAGGTGTTCCGCTGCCGGGGTGAGGACCGCTGGGTCGCCATCGCGGTGGAGACCGACGGGCAGTTCCGGGCGCTGGCCGAGGTGATGGGATGCCCGGGCCTGGCGTCCGATCCCCGCTTCGTCGACCACCGCAGCCGGCGCCTGCACGAAACCGAGCTGGAGGAGACGCTGAGCGGCTGGACGTCCGGCCAGGACGTGGACGTCGCGGTGTGCGCCCTGAAGGCAGCCGGGGTGCCTGCCGAGAAGGTGTGCCGGGTGGACGAGGTGCTCTGCTCCCCGGCCCTGGCCCGGCGGGGGTTCTTCACCCGCTTCGACCATCCCGAGTTCGGGGTCCGGCCGCTGGCCGGCGTGCCGTGGTCCACCGACCGGTCGCCGATGGAGGTGCAGGGCCCGGCGCCGGTGCTGGGCCAGCACACGGCCGAGATCCTGACCGGTGTCCTGGCCCTGGACGGGGCGGAGGTGGAGCGGCTGATCGCCTCGGGCGTGGCCCGGTGAGGCATCACCCCTTGCACCAATCGATCAGAT
>JAKAXG010000034.1 GCA_021827225.1 Actinomycetes bacterium
ACCCGGGACAGGTCCACGCCCTCCTCCGTGAAGATGCGCTGCTGCTCCAGGCCCCTCTCGGTCGCCGCGTGGGTGTGGGTGGAAATCGGCACGCCGGTCTCCCGGTGCGCCTTGGCCACCGCCCGCAGGACCCGCTCCACCCCCGGGGTGACGCCCGGCTCGTCGGTCGCGCACTTGAGGATGGCGGCCTTGACCCCCGTTTCCGCGATTCCCTCCCTGATGTCGCGCACGAACATCTCGGTCATCAACTCCGGCCCGTCCAGCAGGGTTCCCGGGCCGCGGAAATGGAAGTAGTGCGGGACGTCGTTGTAGGTGTAGAGCCCGGTGGCCACCACGATGTTGAGGTCGGTCTGCTCGGCGATCTTCTGTATCCGGGGGATGTACCTGCCCAGGCCGGTCACGGTGAGATCGACGATGGTGTCTATACCGGCCGCCTTCAACTCGTTGAGCCGCTTGACGGCGTCGCTGACCCGCTGCTCCTCGTCCCCCCACGGCTCGGGGTAGTTCTGCATGATCTCCGTGCTCAGCACGAAGACGTGCTCGTGCATGAGCGTGGGCCCCAGCGCGCCGGTATCCAGCGGGCCCCTGACGGTGGAGATGGCGGGCATCGTGCCTCCTGTGACTCGGCTACTCGTTGGGGTGTTCGTCGATCAGCGGACGGTCAGCGGACGGGGTCGCCCCACTCGGTCTCCTTGCGCAGCACCGGCTTCAGCACCTTGCCGCCCGGGTTCCGGGGCAGCGGATCGGAGCGGACCACCACGTACTGCGGGATCTTGAAGTCGGCGAGCACGTCCCTCGCCCATCCGGTGAGCTGCTTGGCGTCTATCTCGGTGCCCGGCCGGGGCACGATCACCGCCCCCACCTTCTCGCCCATCATGGCGTCGGGCACACCGACCACCGCCACCTCGAACACGTCCGGATGGCCGGCCAGGGCGTTCTCCACCTCGACGCAGTAGACGTTCTCCCCGCCCCGGTTGACCATGTCCTTCTTGCGGTCGACTATCTGGCAGAAGCCGTCGTCGTCGAGCCGGGCGATGTCGCCGGTGTGGAGCCACCCGTCGACGAACGTGTCGCGGGTCTCGACCGGTTTGCGCCAGTATCCCGACACCACGTTGGGGCCGCGGATCAGCAGTTCACCCGCGCCCGTCTGCGGGTCGGGCTCGAACAGGTCCAGTTCGATCGGGGGGGCGGCGAAGCCGACCGTCTCGGCCCGCTGGTCGGCGTACTCATGGGGCAGGAAGGTGGCCACCGACGAGGTCTCCGTCAGCCCGAAGCCGTTTCCCAGCCGGGCGTTGGGGAACTCCTGCATCATCCGGGCGACCTGCTCCGGCGGGGTGGGCGCCCCCCCGTAGGTCACCCATCTCACCCCGGAGAAGTCGAAGTCCTTGAAGTTGTCCTGGGTCATGGCCAACCAGAAGATGGCCGGGACCGAGGTCAGCAGGTTGATCCGCTCCTCGACGGTCACCCGCATGAAGGTCTGCACGTCGAAGGCGGGCATGATCACGGTGGTTCCGGCCAGCCGGCACGTCGGCAGCAACTGGCTATTACAACCGGTGACGTGGAACAGCGGCACCGACACCAGGTTCCTGATCTCGCCCTCCGGGAGGTCCATGATCCTGCGGCAGGTCTCCACGTTGGACAGGAAGTTCTCGTGGGTGGTCATGGCCCCCTTGGGGAACCCGGTGGTGCCACTGGTGTAGAAGATGGCGGCCAGGTCCGACGGACCGAGATCCTCCACGGCGGTGGGTTCGCCGTCGGGCAGGGCCTCGCCGGGGCGGAACACGAACGCCGCCTCGGAGTCGCTGAGCACGTAGTCCACCTCGGTCGGCGCGAAGCGGGTGTTCACCGGCACCACCACCGCTCCGGCCATCAGGGTGCCGAAGTAGGCCAGGCACCAGTCGACGCCGTTGGGCAGCAGGATGGCCACCCGATCGCCTCGCGACACCCCCCGGGCCCGCAGCCCTCCGGCCACCCGCGCCGAGCGGTCCCACAGCTGCCGGTAGCTGAGGCGGTCGCCACCGACCTCCACCACCGCTTCCTGATCAGGTACCGAATCGACCGTCTGGCGCAGCATGGCCAGCACCGACGGGTGAAGGTCCTGGTAGTGGAGCACCCCGTCGGCGCCGCGTTCGATCCTGGAGAGGTCGAACGGTTGTATCCGGCCCGGCCGGCCCTCCTTGCGCATCTCCTCTGCCATCCGCCTCTCCTTTCACTAGAACAGATCCCAGAACTGCTCCCTCTGGCTCATCTGCTCGGCCGTCTCCTCGAGGATGATCCGGCCGGAGCGCATCACGTACACCCGGTCGCTGATGCGCAGCGCCTGGCCCACGTTCTGCTCGAGCAGCAGCACCGACATGTTGTGGTCGGTAGCCAGAGACCTGATGCTGTCGAATATGTGGGCGACCAGGCTGGGCGCCAGCCCGAGCGAGGGCTCGTCCAGCAGCAGCATCCGCGGTCCCGACATGAGGGCCACCCCGAGCGAGAGCATCCTCTGCTGACCGCCGGACATGGTGCCGGCCAGCTGGGTCGAGCGCTCCTTCAGGATGGGGAACATCTCGTACACCCGGGCCAGGCGTTCCTCCGCAGGCTGGTCCGACGTGTAGTTCAACCCGCCCAGGCGCAGGTTGTCGAGCACCGTCAGGTCGGCGAACACGAACCGTTCGGAGGGGATGAGCGACATCCCGTTGCGCACGTTGTGGCGGCAGCTGGCGCGGGTTATGTCGCTGCCGTGGTACACCACCCTCCCCCCCTGGGCGGGGAGCATCCCGAACACGGTCTTCAACGTGGTGGTCTTCCCGGCCCCGTTGTGGCCGAGGATGGTGACGATCTCGCCGTCGTCCACCCTGAGGCTGACGTCGAACACGACCTGCTTGCGCCCGTATCCGGCCCGCAGCGCTTCCAGCACCAGGGCCGAGCCGGTCGAGTGCGTTTCCCGGTCGGTGGAGGAATTCGTCATCGTCATGGGTCAAACGGTCCCGAAGTAGGCCTCGGCCAACCGAGGATCGCCGGTGAGCTCGGTGAACGCCCCCTGGGCGGTGATGCGGCCGAGCTCCATGAAGTAGATGTTGTCGGCCAGCCGGCCGACGACGTGGAGGTTGTGCTCGACGATGCACACCGTGCGGCCCTGGGGGCGCAGCGCCTCGATCAGCTCGAGCATGACGTCCACCCACTGGCGGTCGATGCCCGAAGCGGGCTCGTCCAGGAGGAGGACCTCCGCCTCGGTGGCCAGCACCCGGGCCAGGGCCACGAGCTTCTGCTGGCCGAACCCGAGCGCGCCGGTCGGCATGTGGGCCTGGTCCGCCATACCGACGAACTCCAGCCAGCGCATCGCCGCTTCCCGGGTCTGGCGCTCCACCACATGGCTCTGGCGGGGCCGCAGGAACAGGCCCGAGACGTGCTCTCCGACCTGGCCCTGCACGCCCAGCATGACGTTCTGCAGGCAGCTGAGCCGGGCCAGGATGCGGACGTCCTGGAACGAGCGCACCATCCCCAGGCGGGCGACCTGGTTCGGGGTCATCCCGAACACGTCCTTGTTGTTGAGCAGTATCCGGCCGCGGTCGGGGCGGATGGCCCCGGTGAGCAGGTTGAACACCGTGGTCTTGCCGGCCCCGTTGGGACCCACCAGGGCGGTGATCGTCCCCCGGTGCAGCTCCATGCTGAGATCCTCGGCGGCCAGGATGCCGCCGAAGCGCTTGCTCAGGCCCTCCACCGACAGGACCAGCTCGCCGCGGTGCTGCAGGCGTTCCTTCACCAGCAGCGCCGGTTCCGGTGCGATCTCCCCGTGGTGTACGGGCGGCCCGCCGGCGTCGCCTGCCGACCCGTTCATCCCGCCGTCACCGATCGGCGGGGCGTTCCCCCCACCCGCGGCCGGCACCGCCGAGAGTCCGGCCTGCCCCGCCCGGGGGGCCGCTCCCACGGCGGCCGGGCTCGGTGCCGACGCCCCGTCAGCGGCCATCCCGACCGCCGGGGCGGGGGCGGGCCGCCTCAGCGCCTGGAAGCCACGACCGAACCCGAAACCCTCGGGGATCAGGCCCTGCGGGCGGAGGCGCATCACGATCACCAGCAGCAGTCCGTAGGCGACCAGTCGCCACAACGATGCGTAGGACGGGCTCAGGCTGATGACCTTCTCGAAGAACGGCGTCGCCAGCACGATCACGGTCGCCCCGAGAATGGAGCCGACCAGGTTGCCCATGCCGCCGAATATGACCATGGCGATGATGGCCGTCGACTGGTCGAAGCTGAACGTCGTCGGCGACGCCACCGTCTGTTGCAGCACCAGCAGGGCCCCGGCCACCCCGGCCATGGCCGAGGTGACGGCGAAGATCGTCAGCTTGTAGGTGAACACGTTCTTCCCGAGAGCCCGCGCCGCCAGCTCGTCCTCCCGGATGGCCCTGAGCACCCGGCCGTAGGGTGACTCGCCGATGCGCCAGCAGATCCCCAGCACCAGGACGGTGATCACCACGTAGAGCGGGAGCTGCTGGGTGGGCGAGTTGAGGACGTGCCCGAAGATCTTCAGCTTGGTGATGTCCTGCAGGCCGTACGCCCCACCGAACGACGACGAGGTCTGTATCAACCCCACGATGATCACCTGGACGGCCAAGGTGAGTAGGATCAGCCATTCGGTGCTCAGCCGCAGCGCCGGCAGCCCCACCAGCAGACCCGCCGCCCCGGCCACGCCGATGCTGATCAGCAGGATCCAGATCAGCGGCATCTGCCCGTGGATCCACAGGTACCCGAGGGCGAAGCCGCCCAGAGACCCGAATGCGGCGTGGGCCACCGACACCTGGCCGGCGTAGCCCAGAAGCAGGTTCAGCGACAGGGCGAAGACCGAGAAGATCAGAATCTGGTTGATGTAGTTGACGGTGAGTTCCATGACCAGCCCTAGTGATATGTCTCAGGCGGTCGCCCGCTGGGGATTCAGCCTTGCGAACAGCGACCGCAGCTGCAGCGGGCGACCCGCCACGTAGATGAAGAGGATGGCGAACACGACCAACTCGGTGTACTGGCTGGTCAGGAACAGGCCGGACAGGCTCTGCACCACCCCGATCCCGACGCCCACCAGCCCCACCACCCACGGCGGCCTCGATGCGCCGGCGACGAACGCCACGGTGAAGGCGTAGAAGATCGGCTGGAACCCCATGGAGGGTGTCGCCGCCGTCTGCGCCGCCTGGAACACCCCGGCCACCCCGCAGAGGAACGAACCGATCAGGAAGACCACCAGGAAGATGGTGCCCGGGCTGACCCCCACGACCTGGCTCATCTCCGGGTTCGACCGCACCGCCCGGACCATCCGCCCGAGGGTGGTTCTGGCCATCACCCCGGCCACCGCCAGTATCAGGAACCAGGCCACCGCCACCTGCTGGACGTCCAGACTGGTGAAGTCCACTCCCTGCACCTTGAGCGCGGAGATGGTCACCCCCTGGATGGAGAGGCTGGCCGAGTTGTGCCAGAAGATGCTGAGCAGGTTCTCACCGGCTATGGCGAGACCGAGGGAGCTGACGAATATGGTCAGGAGGGCGTAGGCCCCGGCCCGGGCGGCCAGAGGCCGGTAGACCACCGCCTCCATGGCCACCCCGAGAACCGTGGAGACGAGGGCGCCGATCACAATCGCCGCCCAGAACGGGGCGCCCCAGCTCAGCCCCACCTGGGCGGCGATGTAAGCGGCCAGGGCGAAGGTGAACGAGTAGGCGAAATGGAAGCGGCCGGTCACGCCGAGGATCAGACCGAAGCCAACACCCAGGAGCGCGAACGCAGATCCCGAGATGACTCCATCCACGAGCAACTGGAAGAAGTTGTTGACGCTCACGTCGACGTGCATGCTGTCGCCTCCATTGATTCGCCTACCCGACCCTCGATCAGGCCAGTTTGAAGTCGGCGCCGCCGATGTTGAAGTACGCCAACGCCGTCGTGTTCCCGCCCTTGTAGTTGAACAGGCCCATCGGGCGCTTGATCGGCGTGTGCGTCTGCGGGTCGAGGGCCAGTGTCCCGGCGTTGGCGGAGTCGCCACCGTAGACGCTCTTGAACGACGGGTTCGACTGGAGGGCGGTCTGCAGGGCGGACCCGCTCTGGATGTCCCCGCCGGAGGCGGAAACCCGGCGGATGAGGTCCCACACCGCGAAGGTGTCCTCGTAGTAGTTGGCGGCGTAGAAGTCCGGGGTCTCGTTGTACGCCTTCTTGAACTCGTCGACGAAGATGGCGGCCCACGGGTTGGTGGGGTGGGCGGCGTCGAAGAAGTCGTAGGCGAACATGTAGTTGTCATAGGCGGAGCCGGCGGTCTTGGCGGCGTCGGGCGTGAACTCGTAGCCGATGACCGGGACACCGATCCCGGAGGTGGCGTACTGCTTCATGAAGTATCCCGGGTCGAGCCCGTACAGGGACACGAACAGCAGGTCCGGGTTGGACGACTTCACCGCCTGGATGGCGGTGGAGTAGTCGGTGGCACCGACCGTGGTGGCCTGGATGGTCGTCACGCTCAGGCCGCCCTTGGCCAGCTGGGTCCTGAGGTCGTCGTTGATCGGCTTGTCCTCGGCCCCGAGGTCCCACTCCACGAAGGCGATCTTCTTGACCTTGGGCATCTTCTGGTTGAGGTACTCCACCACACCCGGGAAGGGGTCGACGGGCGTGTTGGCCCGCATGCCCCAGAAGAACGGCTTCGAGTTGCCGAACAGGCCGGTACCGCCACCACCGTCGAGGCTGAGGATCTGGTACTGCGCCGAGCCGGCGAACATGGCCCCGAGGTCGTCGACGTAGGAGGCGAGCATGATCGGCGTCTTGGCCAGGCCCAGCTCGCGCACGGCGTTGGCGCCGGCGGTCGGGTCCCCGGACTTGTGGTCCTTGTACACCACCTGGAAGTTCGGGCCGCCCAGGGCGCTGATGTGCTTGACCGCCAGGTTGATGCCCTTCGACATGACCTGGCCGTAGAACGAGCCGGGACCCGACAGCGCCAGCACCGATCCGAAGGTGTAGCTCACTCCCTTGGCCGCGTGGGCGGCGTCGATGGGGCCGATGTACTTCGCGATGTCGGCGACCGAACCGGCGGCGACGGCCGGACCGGTGGTGGCGGCACTGCCCGAGGTGGCGGAGGTGCCACTGCCGGCCACGGTCGTGGCCGACGAGGTGCTCTTGCTGGACGAGCTGCACGCCGCCAGGATCGGGGCGCCGGCCAGGGCGACGCCACCGGCACCGAGCAGGCGCAGAACCGTACGGCGGCTGACAGGTGAGTTCTCTTGGACCATGGTCTCCCCTTCTAGGCTGTAGGACTGGTGATTGGCGGATCGGCGTCCGCTCTGTCGGTTGTTCATCGACTGCGCTCTACTGGATGACTATCTCTGCACGCGTCGCCTGTGCCGCTCCGGAACTTCATTCGAAGGCGGCGATTTACAGACAGTTGGACTGCCTGCCCGGCAGGCGACCGGCGGCCGGGGCCCCGGACAGGCGATCATGGTGAAGATCCAACCGACTCTCTCCCGCTCCTCGATCAATCGTCGAGAGGCTCCCCACAGCGGGAACACTGCACTTCTGCTCTGCGCTCACAAGTTCCCCCCGGTTTGCTGACTCGGCCAACGGCTACTGGCGGATGTACCGCCAGCCATGCCGACAATAGGCAGTTTTGACGTCGGTGTCAACACAGCCACCGGACCCTGTTCCTCTGGAGATGCCGCCACTAAGATCACCGCGCAGATCGGTCATCTGTCGGCACTCAACAGGACATTTGCTCTTCGATGGCATCCGAGGGTCATGGCGCGGCAGCGCCCCATACGCTCAGCGCCAAGGCGGAGCGGACCCGTGAAGCTCTGCTCGACGCGGCCAGAACGGTGTTCGAGCGGGAGGGGTTCCTCAACGCCCGGGTGACCGACATCACGACCGTGGCACGGGTGGCGCATGGAACGTTCTACACGTACTTCCCGTCCAAGGAGGCTATCTTCCGGGAACTGGTGCTGCGGGTGCAGGACGATCTGGCGGCGTCCAACAGCGGACCGGCCGACGGCCCGCCGGCGGAGCGCATCTGGCAGGCGAACCGGGCCTACGTGGACGCCTATCTCCGGAACGGGGCGATTCTCTGCGCGTTCGAGCAGGCGGCGACCATCCACCCCGGGATCCGGCAGCTGCGCCGGGAGGTCCGGCGCCCGTACGTGGAGCGGTCCGTGCGTTCGATCAGGCGCTGGCAGGCCCAGGGCATCGCCGACCCGGTGCTCGACGCCGTGTACACGGCGAACGCCCTCGGGGCGATGGTCGACCGGTTCATGTACACCTGGGTGTCCCTCGACGAGGACTTCGAGAGGGATCTGGCCGTCACCACCCTCACCCGGCTCTGGGTGCAGGCGCTGGGCATCCGCCCCTCGGAAGAGGCGGTGGAGGAGTGGATCCTGGCCGGGGACGGGGGCCGTCCGGTCTGATGGTCCGGGGCGGGTGACGGCCCGGGCTATCCGATCGCCTGGGCTATTTGATCGCCTGGGCTATTTGATCGCCTGGGGATTGATGGCCGACCCGACCGCCCCCGTGACCGTGAGCGGCGGTGCCACGAACATGAACTCGTAGACGCCGTCGGCGGCGCAGTCCTCGGCAAGGCGGTCCAGGTCGAACATCTCCCCGATGTGGATCCCGGCGTTCACCAGCATGATGATGTGCAGCGGCTGGTACACGTCGGGTGTCTCGTTGGGCAGCACCTCGATACCCCAGGTGTCCAGGGCCACGGCGGCGACATCGCGGGGACAGAAGAAGTTGGCGGCGCTGATCGCCAACCCGGGCGCCGGCCCGCCGGCGTACTCGTCCCCCCAGGCCCCCCGCTCGCGGACGGCGCCCATCCGGCCGGTGCGCACCAGCACCACGTCCCCGGCACCCACCTCGACGCCCTGGGCCTGGGCGCACTGCTCCAGGTCCGTGTCGTGGATGGGCTCGCTCACGTCCAGCCACCGCTTCCCCTTGTGGCGGGCGATGTCCAGCAGGACGCCTCTGGTCACCATCTTGTCCTTGGCGGCGGTGATGCTGTTCTTCGACGCGCCCGTGCTGTTGACCGCTTCGGGGCCGAAGCCGTTGTACATCTGGCCTTCGTGGTAGATGTGCGCCAGGGCGTCCCACTGGGTGGCGCACTGCAGCACCAGGTACACGGCGTCGTCGGTATAGCGCAGGACCGCCAGATGGTCCTGCGCGCCCGAGATCACGTCGCCGCCGTCCTGGAGCATGACGTGAATCGGGTTCACCCGGCCGAACGCACCGGTCATGGGGCCGGAGCCATCGAGGGGCAGAGCCAGCGAGAACACCCGCCCGCTCCTGACCAGGCCGGCCGCTTCCCTCACCTTCTCCGGGGTGATGAGGTTCAGCGTCCCCAGCTGGTCGTCGTCCCCCCATCGGCCCCAGTTGCGGTACCTGAGGGCCATCTCCTTGACGAAGTCGTGGTTGAGAACCATCTCGCCGGTAGCCATATCCCCCTCCTGGCCGACTCGTTGAAGCCCGACCGTATCCATTTATGACGTAGATGTCAATATCACTTGCCGGCATCACTTGCCGGCATCACTTGCCGGCGCCGGGCCGGCGGCGGGTCCCAGGTGCCCGACCGCCGGCCGGCGGTACTAGCGAGCCCGGAGCTCCCTCCTCAGGATCTTGCCGGTCGTCGTCTTGGGCAGCTCGTCGATGATCTCCACCGAGCGCGGATACTTGTACGCCGCCATCCGCTCCCGGCAGAACGAGATGATCTCGTCGGGTTCGGCGGTGGCATTCGGTCTCAGGCTGACGTAGGCCTTGACGGTCTCTCCCCGGTACTCGTCGGGCACGCCCACCACCGCCGCCTCGCGCACCGACGGGTGGGTGTAGAGCACGTCCTCCACCTCGCGCGGCCACACCTTGTAGCCGGCCACGTTGATCTGGTCCTTCTTGCGGTCGACGATGTAGAACCAGCCGTCGTCGTCCATGTACCCGACGTCGCCGGTCCGAAGCTGGCCGCCGCCGAGCGCCTTCTCGGTCTCCTCCGGCTTCTCCCAGTAGCCGGCCACGACCTGCGGGCCCGAGGTGACCAGTTCGCCCACCTCGCCGGCCGGCACGTCCTCCCCCTGCTCGTTCTGGATCCGCACGATCGTGTTGTAGATCGGCACGCCCACCGACAAAGCTCCGGAAGCGGGATCCACCGGCGCCTCCGCCCCGAGGGGGACGGCGTGTGACGGCGAGGTCGTCTCGGTCAGGCCGTAGATGTTGTGGATGTAGTGGCCGAACACGCCCTGGAACTCCGTCACCGTGCTCGGTGGGATGGGCGCGCCACCGGAGTAGATCTTGGTCAGCGAGGCCAGATCCTCCCGCTTGACGCCCGGCGCGTTCATCAAGGCGATGAAGACGGTGATCGAGCCGACCGTGAAGGTCGGCCGCTCCGTGCGGATCACCTCCACCATGACCGACGGCTCGAACCGGTAGGCGAGCACCAGAGGGGCGGGTAGCAGGAAGCTGAGGGCGATGTGGCCGATGAGACCGGTGATGTGGAACAGCGGGGCCACGCCCAGCACGGTGTCATCGGGCCCGAGGCCTATCCAGTCCCGGTAGCTCTGGGCGTTGAAGACGATGTTCCGGTGGGTCGTCATGGCGCCCTTCGGGGGCCCCGTCGTCCCCGACGTGTAGGTCAGGAAGGCGGTGTCGCCGGCGTCGAGCTCGACCGCCGGGGGCTTCTGCCCGTCGAAGCGCTCCACCAGGGCGAGCAGGTCCGTGGTCCCCTCGGGGGTGTGCTTCTTCAGCGCGGAGAACAGGCGGGGGTCCGGGTCCGTCAGGAAGTCCAGCTCCGAGGTGGTCAGCACCTGGCGGACCGCGGTGGACGGCACCACCTCCGCAGCCACGGAATCGAACAGGTCCGGGTGGCACACCAGGGCGGAGGCCGCGGAATCGTCGAGGAGGACCTTGAGCTCCTTGGCCTTGTTCATCGGGTTGATCGACACCATGATCCCGCCGGCCTTCCATGTGGCGAGCATGCACAGCACGAACTGCGGGACGTTCTGCAGGTACACCGCCAGCCGGTCGCCCGGACGGAAGCCTCCCTCGACCAGCCCGGCGGCCAGGGCGTCGGTCATGCGGTCGACCTGCTCGAGGGTCAGCTTCGATCCGAAATAACGGATCAGGTCCCGCTCAGGAGCCCGGCGCACCGACTCGCGGAACATCTCCAGGGCGGTGTTGAACTCGACTTTGATGTCGGACGGCTGACCGGCGTTGTAGCGGGCCAGCCAGGGGCGGTCGTCGTAGATGCTCATGGGGCCTACTTCACCGCGATGGGGTTGACGGGGGCGCCCGTGCCCCGCACCACCTTCAGCGGGGCGGCGGCGTACAGGAAGTCCCACTGGCCGTCCGCGGCGCAGTCCGACGCCAACTCGTCCAGCTTGCATATCTCGGTGAACGCCACCCCCAGGTTGCGCATGAGGGCGCAGTGCAGGGGCAGGGCGGCGCCGCTCTTGGGCTCGTAGGTCACCTCGTTGGCGATGGTGTCGGTGACCAGGTTCGGGATCTCCATGTCCCTGAACCACTCGACCAGCTCCCGGGAGTAGGTCAGGCCGGGCTCGTTGAACCCGTCGTAGAACTCCGCCTGGGGGACCGTGTAGAAGTACTCGATGAAGCCGGTGCGGATGAGCAGGATGCTGCGCGGCTCGATGGTCACGCCCTGCGCCCGGGCGGCGTCCTCCAGGTCCACGTGGTCGAAGGTCTCCCCCTTGTCGAGGTGGTCCTTACCGCGGTGGCGGGCCATGTCGATGAGCACGCCCCGCCCCACCACACCCTTCTCGGCGATGGGCAGGATGCTGGCCTTGCTCAGACCGCCGATGGTGGTGTTGGCGTCGTAGCCGTTGTAGATGGTCCCGTCGTACCAGACGTGGCCGAGGGCGTCGTACTGGGTGGAGCCCTGCAGGAAGGCGGTGACGAAGTCGTCGGCGTAGTGCAGGCCGCCGGGGAACTGCGGGGCCTTGTCACCCTGGAAGGTGCCCTCGTCGATGACCATCAGCTTCTCCGCCCCCCGCCGCCCCGGCCACACCGGGTCGCCGGACGGGTGACCCATGTGCACCATGAGGGTGAACACCTTGCCCGACCGGACGGCGCTTATCCCCTTCAGCACCTCGGCGGTGCCCAGATAGTTGAGGCTCCCGAGCTCGTCCTCTGATCCCCACTTCCCCCAGTTCAGAGGGGTATCCTCTCCTAGGATTTCTCTCATGGGCGGTGTCGTCGTCATAACTGTCCCTCGTATCTTTCCGAGTTGAGACTGCTTGCCGATTCGCCTGCAACAACCAGACCGGTGAGACGCTTGTCACAGCTGATTGATGCTGATATCAATATCAGATATGTGCTCCTGCCGCTAGTCCGGCGGCCGGCCAATCCCCTCCGCCTTGCAGGGTACTCAGCCGTCGAAGCAGTATCCCGGGTCCAGCAGAACCACCCACTTCCAGGGGCGGCAACGGAGCCGTCCGTGCCAAGGAGCTTCGCATGAGCAGTTCGGACAACGTCCGCGTCGACGAGGAGGCCGACGACGGGCTGAGCCCCAAGGCGCGCCGGACAAGGGAGTTGCTGATCGGCGCGGCACGGACGGTCTTCGCCCGCGACGGTTTCCTGGACGCCCGGATCAGCGACATCGCCACCGAGGCCGGGGTCGCCCACGGCACCTTCTACACCTACTTCGACTCCAAAGAGGCGGTGTTCCGGGAGGTGATGGTCCGGCTGTTCGACGAGCTGAGGGAGGACCCGGCGGTGTCGCCCTACCACTCGGACGAGCCGCTCGAGCGGATCGAACACGCCAACCGCCGGTTCATCGACGTCTACCGCCGCAACGCCCGGTTGATCGCCACCGTCGAGCAGGTCGTAACCTTCAGCGACGACATCCGGGCGCTCCGCCGGGAGCTGCGAAACCCGTGGGTGCAGCGCAACATCCGCTCCATCCAGCGCTGGCAGGCCGCCGGCATCGCCGACCCCGAACTGGACCCCGAGTACGCCGCCGCCGCCCTGCAGGCCATGGTTGACCGCTTCGCGTACGTGTGGGTGGTGCTGGGCTACGACTTCGACGAGGACCGGGCGGTGCGCACCCTGACCCGCATGTGGGCGCTGGCCCTGGGCATGCAGGCGCCCCCCTCCACCCGGGCGCCGGCCAAGAAGGCCGGGCGGCGGAAGGCGGCGTCCAAGGGCTGAACGGCGGTCCCCCTCAACGGGAGGGCAGCACCTTGCGATCCATGAGGACCTGCAGCCAGTGGGTGAAGCTGGCCTCCGTGTCCCACGTCCCGGTGAATCCGGCCTGCTTGACCTTCACGGTGCTCACGAATGCCGGCGGCGGGGACTGCGGGGCGCCGTAGGCGAAACAGAAGTCGGCGTAGTGGTGGGACTCGCCCAGGATGTCGGTCATCGACAGGCGGCGGAGGCCGTGACGCTCCACGATGCGGTCCCACACGGCGGCCCTGGCCGGCAGGAACTCGGCCAGTTGCCGGGGCTCGTCCTCCCCGGTTTCCACGCCGAGCGTCTCGGCCATGGCCGGCCAGAGGTCCCGCCATTCGAACACCTCACCGTTGGTCAGGTTGAAGGTCTCCCCCCTCGCCCGCTCGGAGCCGGCCCCCCACACCAGGGCGTCCGCCACCAGACGGGCATCGACGGCCTCCCACACCCACGACGGCCCCCCGGGGAACGCGAACGGGCGGCCCTCCTCCCGGCATATCGCCGCGTAGACACCGATCACGGGTGGCAGGTTCATCACCACCCCGTAGTTCGGTCCCACGATCAGCTGCGGGCGCCAGATGCTGAAATCCCACCCCTGCTCGGCCGCCTTCGAGCGGACGTAGTCCTCTTGGAGCCAGTAGAAGTTGGGGTGGTCGTCGCGGGCGAAGCGCTCCCGGGCCGGGATGCGGATGGGGTGGATGTGCACCCCGTAGGCCTTGGTGCCCTGCAGCAGGCTGACGTGACGCAGGCCGGACGAGGCGGCGGTCAGCGGGTCCATGAGATTGGCCAGCATCTGCAGGTTGGTCTGCATCTGGTCGTCTTCCTGCCAGCCGGGGATCAGCCCCGGCTTCTCGAAGACGGCGGCGTAGACGACGTGGGTGACGTCGCCCACGCCCCCGAAGGTCCGGCCGCACTCCTCGCGGTCGCGCAGATCGACCGCCAGGTGGGTGAAATCCCTGGTGGTGTCCACCTCCGGGCGGCGCCGCGACACGGCGACGACCTCGTAGCCCTCCCGTAGAAACGCCTCCACCGCGGCGGTCCCGACGAGACCGCTGGCACCGGCGATCAACACCTTTCCCGGCATGGTCCTCCCCCTCCTACCTGTTGTGTGAGCGAGCGCTCAGGGCCGCATGAACGGCACCGGCTCCTGGTCCTGCTCCTGCGGCGCCGGGCCGTTGGTCCGGAAACCAGGCGAGTACCGGCGGATCTCCCGTCGGGCGATGGTCATCTTGTGGACCTCGTCGGGTCCGTCGGCGATGCGCAGGGTCCGCATGTGCCCGTACATCTCGGCCAGCGGGAAGAACTGGGTGACGCCGGCGGCGCCGTGGACCTGGATGGCCCGGTCGATCACCTTGAGCGCCATGTTGGGCACG
>JAKAXG010000693.1 GCA_021827225.1 Actinomycetes bacterium
ACGTAGCGCAGGCCCTCCAGCGCCGCCGAGGAGGCGTAGATCATGTTGCGCAGCACCTCTGTGGTCATCACCACGACCGGGGCGGTGCCGTTGACCGAGTTGTCACCGGTGAGCAGCCCTACCGACCCGACCCCGTGGCGGCGCACCAGCTCCCAGTACTTCTGGTTGGACAGGGCCTTGAGGGGGGTGGTGTAGAACGCCTTGCGCCCCTCGGCCAGGGCCCGGGCGATGGCGTACTGGGCCACCACCGTCTTCCCCGAGCCGGTGGGGGCGGCCACCACCACCGAGTCCCCGGCGTCGAGGGCGTCGAGGGCCCGGCCCTGAAACCCGTCCAGCTCGAATCCCAGCTCCGCCAAGAAGCTCGTCCGGACCGACACGGGCCTCGCCGCTTCTCCTACTTCTTCATGAGCCGGCCGACGATGATGCTGAGCTCGTAGAGGACCAGCATCGGGATCGCCATGGCCAGGAACGAGAACGGGTCGCTGCTCGGCGTGATCACCGCGGCCACGCCGCAGATCACCACGATGGCGGGTCGCCGCCAGTTGCGCCACTTGCGGCTCGGCACCAGCCCCACCAGCTCCAGGAACACCAGGATGAGCGGGTACATGAACACCGCCCCGAACACCAGGCACATGGCCACGTAGAGGGTGAAGTACCTGGACGGCGAGAAGAGGGGGACGACCCCGTTGCCGCTCACCGAGATCAGCCAGTCCAGTGCCTTGGGGAACACCAGGATGGCGGTGCTGACCCCGCCGGCGAAGAGGACCACGGCGGCGGCTACGAAGGGGACGATGTAGCGCTTCTCGTTGCGGTAGAGGCCGGGGGTGATGAACCGCCACAGCTCCCAGAAGATGACCGGCGCACCGAGAGCGACCCCCCCGTAGACGCAGACCTTGAGCCGGGTGGTGAAGCCCTCCAGGGGGCCGTTGGTGACCAGCTGCCCCTTGGAGATGTCCTTGCCCGGGTGGGCGGCGACGAAGGCGTGGTAGGGGTGCAGCATGAAGCTGATCACCGAGTTGTAGAAGAACCACACCACGACGGTCCCCACGACCACCGCGGCGACGGAGATGAGCAGCCGGTTGCGCAGCTCCGCCAGGTGCTCGAAGAGGCTCATGGTCCCCGGCGCCAGATCGTCCTCCGGCGTGGGTTCTCCCAGCGGGGGGCCGCCGGTCGCCGAGCTGTCGTCCCTGGTCGCCGTCATCGTCCTCTATTCGTGCTCAGAGGGGTCCGGGGATGCTCGTCTGCGGGCATCGCCGGTTCCAACCCTAACGCCCGCCCGCCGCGCCGGCCCTAGTTGAGGGATGGATCGTCGGGCTGGGCGGCCCAGGTAGGTGCCCCCGCTACCGGCGCCACCGGGAACCCGTCGGCCACCGGCGGGGCGGGCGGCGGGCCGGCGGCCGGAGCCGGCGGCGGGGCGATGGTGTCCATGACGGTCTGGCGGACGTTGCGCCCGATGTCGGAGGGGCGGAAGTCGCCCAGCGCCGAGTTGAACGCCTGCTGCGGCTCGTGAAGCGCGTCACGCACCTCCTCCTGGACGGAGTTGCTCAGCGTCCGCAGCTGGCCTACCATCCGGCCCAGCGTGCGGGCCGCCTGGGGAAGGCGGTTGGGTCCGAGGACCAGCAGCGCCACGATGGCCCACACGAATATCTTCTCCGGGCTGAGGTCGAGCACCGGTCGGATTCTACCGGGGTCGACCGGTTATATGGACCGGGACCGCCGCTGCCGGTCCGTCACCCGCAGCGGCCGCATGGCCTTCTGCAGCTGGGATACCTCTCGGCGGACCATGGCGGCCACGGTGGCCAGCGAAACGGCCCCGGCGGCGCCGACGCACAAGGTCACGATCCAGGCGGCGGTGAGATGCACAGAGACCCTTCTACCCCTTCGGGGACAGAAAAGCCAACTCCTCGCGCCAGGTTTCCGATTCCAGCGCCATATGGAACTCGAGGAGGTCGTCGTGGGTGATCCTCGGCCCCACCTTGGGCTCGTCCAGCTCGGCCGGCAGGGTCCAGGCCACCATCCGCGAGCCGGCCGAGCTCAGGGACTCGACCACGGCGTCGTTGGCTTCCTTGTTGACCAGGACCGCGCAGTCCGGGCACCGGAACGAGTAGGTTGCCACACCGGTGGACACGCACAGCTGGACCTCTACCTGTTCCACCGTGAGTTCCACGTCGCCGCACGTCGGGCAAGTGGCCCGGACGATCGGGGTGTTGTTCCTGCGTCGCGCCCTGCTGTAGTTCACGTAACCTGCATCGGGTTTTCGCCGGCCGACCTTGAGCCGGGACCGGGATGGATTACACAGGGTGATGGAATTGACGTCTTCTTCCGACGCCGGCGGCGGCCCTATCGGTTTTGCCCACCGCGGCGCCCGCTCCGAGCGGCGGGAGAACACTCTCGACGCCTTCTCCCGGGCCCTCGAGCTGGGCGCCACCGGGCTGGAGACCGACGCGTGGATCACCGCCGACGGCGTGGTCGTGCTCGACCACGACGGGGTCACCGGCCCGGTGTGGCGCCACCGGGCGTTCTCCACCCAGAACCGGGCCGACCTGCCCGGCCACGTCCCCGCCCTGGCCGAGCTGTACGCCGAGTGCGGCACCGGCTTCGAGCTGTCCATCGACCTCAAGGACCCCGCCGCCCTGGAGCCGATGCTGGCCGTGGCCCGCCGGGCCGGGGCGGCCGAGCGGCTGTGGCTGTGCCACCACGACTGGAGGCCTATGGCCGGGTGGCGCCGGTTCGCCCCCGAGGTGCGCCTGGTCGAGTCGACCAACCTGGGGTGGATGCGCGAGGGGCTGGCCGCCCGGGCCTCCACCCTGGCCGCGGCCGGCCTGGACGCCATCAACCTCCACGGCTCCCAGTGGGACGCCGAGCGGGTGAGGGAGGTCCGGGCGGCCGGCCTGCGGGCCTTCGCCTGGGACGCCCAGACCGAAGTGGAACTGGACCGGCTGCTGGCTGTCGGTGTGGACGGTGTCTACTGCGACCACACCGACCGGATGATGGCCGCCATCGCCCGCCTGGACCACTCGTAGCGCTGGCTCCCGGGGCCTCCCGGCTAGCC
>JAKAXG010000694.1 GCA_021827225.1 Actinomycetes bacterium
TTCCGATCTGTGCTCGCCGTGTTGGAGTCCCTGCCGGGACTGGGCAAGGTCAAGGCCCGGCGGATCATGGACGAGGTCGGCATCAGCGAGACCCGCCGCCTGCAGGGCCTCGGCGACCAGCAGCGCAAGAAGCTCTTCGAGAAGCTGGCCTGACGCTGCCGGTTCCTGCTTGATCGTCATCATCTCCGGACCCGGGGGCGTGGGTAAGGGCACGGTCGTGGGCCGCCTCCTGCAGCTCGACCCGGCGCTGCGGCTGTCCCGGTCGTGGACCACCCGCGCCCGCCGCCCGGGCGAGGCGGCGGACGCCTACGTGTTCGTGGACCACGACACGTTCCGGTCCCGCATCGGCGCCGGCGGCTTCCTCGAGTGGACCGAGTTCGCCGGCAACGGCCAGCTGTACGGGACCCCCATCCCCGAGCCCGGCGACGGGGACCTCCTGCTCGAGATCGAGCTCGACGGGGCCCGCCAGGTGAAGGCGGCCGACCCCGGCGCCTGCCTGGTGTTCATAACCGCCTCCCGGGAGGACCGGGAGAAGCGCCTGACCGGGCGGGGGGACGCGCCCACCGCCATCGCCCGGCGGCTCGACGTGGGCGACCGGGAGGTCGCCGAGGGCACCCGGATCGCCGACCACGTGGTGGTCAACGACGACGTCGAACGGGCCGCCAGGGAGGTCGCGGGTATAATCGAACGGCGCCGCGCGGCCTCTGGCCCAGTCCGCTGAACTTCAGGGGTCTGCTCGCGCCGCTCCCGCCCCGCGCAGACCGGAGATGACCTGAATGCCCGAACGCCACGCCTCCATGATGGAACCGCCGGTCGAGGACCTGCTCGACCGGGTGGATTCCAAGTTCACCCTGGTGAGCCTGGCCGCCATGCGGGGCCGGCAGATCAACTCCTACTTCAACCAGCTCGGCGAGGGGCTGGGCTCCATCGTCCCCCCGCAGGTGACCTCCGTGTCCCGCAAGCCCCTGTCCATCTCGCTGGAGGAGATCGCGGCCGGGAAGATCACCTACACCCGCACCGACGTCCTGGCCGAGGCCGAAGAGGGCGAAGCGGGCGCCGAACCGGACGCGGCCGGCTAGCCGGGCCGGGGTTTCGGCGATAGCGGATCCCGCGGCGGCCCTCTCCGGCCGCCGGATCGTGTTGGCGGTCAGCGGCGGCATCGCCGCCTACAAGGCCGTCGAGGTGTGCCGGCGCATGGTCGACGCCGGGGCCTTCGTGAGCCCGGTCATGACCGACGACGCCCGGCACTTCGTCGGCGAGACGACCCTCTCGGCGCTGGCCTCCGAGCCGGTGCGGCGCACGCTGTGGGACAGCCCGGAGCCGATCCCCCACACCAGGCTCGGCCAGGGCGCCGACCTGATCGTCGTGGCCCCGGCCACCGCCCGGGTCATCGGCGCCTACGTGGCCGGCATCTCGTCCGACCTGCTGACCGCCACCCTCCTGGCCACCCGGGCCCCGGTGCTGGTCTGTCCGGCCATGCACACCGAGATGTGGGAGCACCCGGCCGTGCAGGACAACATCGCCACCCTCCGCCGGCGGGGCGTGCACATCCTCGAGCCGGTCGCCGGCCGGCTGGCCGGCGGCGACGTGGGCGCCGGCCGCCTGGCCGAGCCGGTCGACATCGTGGCCGCCGCGGCCGCCGTGCTGTCGGGGGCGGCCGGTCCGGCCGCCGGGGTCACCTCCGAACCGGCGGCGGGCTCCCCCCTCGGCGACCGGCCGCTGGCCGGGGTGAAGGCCGTCGTGACCGCCGGCGGGACTCGGGAACCGCTCGACCCGGTCCGCTTCATCGGCAACCGGTCCTCCGGGAAGCAGGGCTACGCCGTCGCCGCCGCTCTGGCCCGGCAGGGAGCCGAGGTGACCCTGGTGAGCACGGTGACCGCCACCCTGGCCACCCCGGCCGGTGTGTCGGTGGTGGAAGTGGAGACGGCGGCCCAGATGGAGGCCGCCGTCGGCGCCGCGGCCGGCGCGGCCGCGGTGGTCGTGATGGCCGCGGCGGTCGCCGACTTCGCCCCCAAGGTGCGCGCCGAGCGGAAGCTGAAGAAGTCCGAGGGGGTGCCCGAGATCGTGCTGGAGCCGACCCCCGACATCCTGGCCGGCCTGGGCCGCACCCGCCGACCCGGGCAGGTCCTGGTCGGCTTCGCCGCCGAGACCGTCACCGGGAGCGGGAGGGATCTGCGGGAGTACGCCCTCTCGAAGTTGTCGGGCAAGGGCGCGGACCTGATCGTGGCCAACGACGTGGCCGCCCCCGGCGTGGGCTTCTCCCACGACACCAACGCCGTCCTGATCGTCGGCCGGGACGGGCTGGACATCGAAGTACCCCTCGCAGGTAAGGACACCGTGGCCGAGGCCGTCGTCGACGCCATCAGCAGGCTAGTAACGAGACAGAACGAGGAGCACCACAGCCCATGACCCGCTGGACCTTCACTTCGGAGTCGGTGACCGAAGGCCACCCCGACAAGATGGCCGACCAGATCTCCGACGCCGTCCTCGACGCCCTCCTGGCTCAGGACCCCAACTCGCGGGTGGCCTGCGAGACGCTGCTGACCACGGGCCTGGTGATGGTCGCCGGTGAGATCACCACCGAGGGTTACGTGGAGATCCCCCGGCTGGTGCGCCAGGTGGTCACCGACATCGGCTACACCAGCTCCGAGGTGGGCTTCGACGGCCGCACCTGCGGCGTGGCGGTGTCCATCGGCTCGCAGTCCCCCGACATCGCCCAGGGCGTCGACACCGCCATGGAGATCCGCTCGGGGGTGAGCGGCGAGGACATCCTCAACTCACAGGGCGCCGGCGACCAGGGGATGATGTTCGGCTACGCCTGCGACGAGACCGAGGATCTCATGCCCATGCCGATCTGGCTGGCCCACCGGCTGGCCCAGCGGCTGTCGCAGGTCCGCAAGGCCGGGGTGCTTCCCTACCTGCGCCCCGACGGCAAGACCCAGGTCACCTTCGAGTACGAGGACGGCCGCCCGGTCAAGCTGAAGACGGTGCTGGTGTCCACCCAGCACAACCCCAACATCGACCTGGAGACGCTGCTCCTGCCCGACCTGC
>JAKAXG010000695.1 GCA_021827225.1 Actinomycetes bacterium
ACTCGACGTGACCACCCTGGCCGCCCGGCTCGAAGCCACCGTCTCGGTCGTGTCCGCCCACCTGGCCAAGCTGCGCCTGGCCGGCCTGGTCGACACCCGCAAGTCCGGCCGCCACGTCCTCTACCGGGCCCGCGACGTCCATGTCCGCTCTCTCATCGCCGAAGCCCTGTTCCATGCCGACCATCAGGTGAGAGGCATCGCCGATCATGAGTGACCCGGTGCTCTCCACACCAAAGATCGATACCGCAAGCGCCGGGCGTTAGTGATCACCGCCAAGGACTCCACGCAACTCGTCGCCCGAGGCCGCCGTCTGGAAATGGCCACCCTGGCCTGGAACGTGGTCGGCATCGTCGTGCTCGCAGTCGCCGCGGTATCAGCCCGCTCAGTTGCCCTCGCCGGGTTCGGACTCGACAGCCTCATCGAAATAGCAGCATCCACCGTGGTGCTCTGGGAACTGGCCGACACCCACCAGCGCCGCCAGCACACAGCGCTGCACCTCATCGGCTGGGCCTTCACCACCCTCGCCCTCTACCTGGCCGCGCAGTCCAGCATCGTGCTCGCTGTCGGCTACCGCCCCCACCACAGCACCCTCGGAATCGTCTGGACCGCCCTCACCGCCGTTGCCATGTTCGCCCTGGCCGCCGGCAAAGGCCGCTGCGGCCGGGCCCTCGACAACCCCGTCCTTCTCACCGAATCCAAGGTCACCACCGTCGACGGAATCCTCGCCGCCGCAGTGCTGGCCGGCCTGTGCCTCAACGCCGGGCTCGGATGGTGGTGGGCCGACCCCGCCGCCGGATACATCTTCGTCTTCTACGGCGCCAAAGAAGCACGCCACGCCCTCACCACCTGAACGCCCCGGCCCGAATCCAGCAACGCACCGAACGAGCACGCAGAAATACCCAGGCAACACCCAGGACGCCGCGCCCCGATCGCCTATTTCACTTCGCCGGGCTAACGGCCTCGGAACAGAACATCACTCCAGAAGGCACTCGGCCGTCGTGTCCCCCGAGAGGCGCGTAACGACGCGGTCAACCAAGGTCGCCGGCACGCCGACCAGCTGCGTCCCGCAGGCAGGTCCCCCGCCGCGAGGAAGCCGAGGGCGTTCTCAGCTTGGTGAGGGATGATCCCTCAAATATCCCTCATCCTTCCAAGTCCAGGACGGTTCCGTATCGTCCTCCGAGTCGCTGACCTGCGGTTTTGCATCGGTGGGACCTCCTCGGACGGGTCTGGGGTTCTTCCCAAGCTGAGAACGCGGGTTCGATTCCCGTCGCTCGCTCTCCTCTCCTCTCCCGAAAAAGTCCTGGTCAGGACCCATGAGACGCTCCCACCAGGGGGCGCCTTTCTGCCGTCCGGGGACGGCCGTGCGCGATCGGTTGGGGGCGTGTGCGCTGTCAGGGTTCTCTGCCGGCGGAGGTCCGGAATCAGGCGGCGGTGATGGAGTCGAAGGCCCCGTCGTGGAGGGCGTCAGGAGCCAGGTCGGCCCCGTTGGGCCACACGACGGTGCGGGTCTCCGGGTCCACCGTCGCCTGGGCGAAGAACTCGACCTGGCGGAGCGGTTCGAAGACCGGGCCGACCGGCCCTCCCAGCTTCGCCTCGAGGTCGACGGTGCGGACGGTGCCGTCGGCGAAGCTGACCTTCAGCCGGTACCCGCCGAGGTGCTCGACGGAGCGGACGTCGTAGGGGGCGCTCATGGCAGTGGCTCAATGCTAACGAGCGGGAGCTCGGCGACGGCCCGCTCCCAGTTGGGCTCGAGCTCGGCCCGGTGCAGCTCCGCCCATTCGGCCACCAGGTTCGCGGCCCGGCGGGGCAGGGAGCCGTGCAGCACCGTGCCGGTGGCGATGTCGATCTGGGTGGGAGCGCGTACAGCGCCGGCCTGGAGGCACCGATCAAGCACAGCCACGACTTCAGGTGTTGGCCTGGCTACGGTGAATCTGTGCCAGCACCGCGGCGAGAGGACTCATCTCCAGTATCTCCGTACATACCTCTCCCGGCAGGGCTCGCCGAGCCGAGGTCATCGGCGGCAGCGGTATTTGACCGCATCGCGGGACTCTACGATCAGGCCCGGCCCGGCTATCCGCCCGAGGCTGTTACCGACCTTGTCCGGATCTGCGGGGTTGGCTCCTCCAGCCGAGTCCTGGAGATCGGATGCGGAACGGGCCAGCTGACCCGGGACCTGGCGCCCAACGGGGCGCGCATCGTCTGCGTCGAGGTGGGATCATCGCTCGCTGACGCGGCCAGAGCGAATCTGGGACGGTGGCCGAATGTGGAGGTGGTCACCACCAGATTCGAGGATCTCGACGTCCCGACTTCGAGCTTCGACCTCGTCGTCTCTGCCACCGCTTTTCATTGGGTCGACCCGGAGGTCTCCTACGCCAAGGCTGCCGCGCTGCTCGACGAGCAGGGAAAGCTAGCGCTGCTTACCAACGCCCATAGCCGGGGCGGCACCCACACAGACGAGAGGATCGCGGAGCCGATACGCGACCTGCACCGTCGCCTAGCCCCGGAGGTGGGTGACTGGGACTTCCCCACAGCCGAAGACATCCAGCATCGAGCGCAAGCTGGCGGGGACATCGCCTCTGTGTGGGCCAGGGTGGAACGCAGACTGTCCGACCCGCCACCACTCGAACAGCTCTTCGGTCAACCGACGGTCAAGACCTACCCTTGGCTGGCCACCTACGACCGGAACGCATACCTGGCCATGCTGTCCAGCCAGTCCTCCTACGCCCTAATGGACCAGGTGCGACACGACGAACTGCTAGCCAGCATCGGAACGCTCATCGACGAGAAGCTGGCAGGCACAGTCACCAAGGAGTACGTGACCGTCATGGCCATAGCCGCGAGGGCGCCCGGCTGAGATTCAGCCTGCGAAGCACCCCATAACGTCAACTCCCGAGTGTCCCGATAGCGCCACAGCGGCGCGCCCCCGATCGCCGGGGTGGGACACGACCGTACGTGCCGTTCGGCCCCTCGAGCGCGATGGCGTTCCCGGGTTATGGAGCCCCCGTTCCGTGCCCGTAAGCTCGACGTTATGGGCATCAGCCGGAAG
>JAKAXG010000696.1 GCA_021827225.1 Actinomycetes bacterium
CCCCTCTCGCTGGCTCGACGGGCGTCCTCTTCGTCGGATCCCCGCTCCGGGCGGCTGATGTCGATACCGAGCTCCTCGGCCGTGCGGAACACGTCCTCGTCGAGCTCCCGCATCTCGATCTCCTCACCGGTGTTGGAGAGGACCTCGACGTTGAGGCACAGACTCTGCATTTCTTTGATGAGCACCTTGAAGCTCTCGGGGATCCCCGGCTCGGGGATGTTCTCGCCCTTGACGATGGCCTCGTAGACCTTCACCCGGCCGAGCACGTCGTCGGACTTGATGGTGAGCAGCTCCTGCAGGGCGAAGGCGGCGCCGTAGGCCTCGAGGGCCCACACCTCCATCTCCCCGAAGCGCTGGCCACCGAACTGGGCCTTACCGCCGAGGGGCTGCTGGGTGATCATCGAGTAGGGCCCGGTCGAGCGGGCGTGGATCTTGTCGTCGACCAGGTGGGCCAGCTTCAGGATGTACATGTAGCCGACGCTGATCGGGTTGTCGTAGGGCTCGCCGGTGCGGCCGTTGAACAGCTGGGCCTTTCCGTCCCGGCGGATGAGCCGGCCGTTGCCCTGCTCGCCGTAGGTGGTGCCGGGCGCCTCCGGGTTGAGGGTCTCGAAGACCCGCTGCATGGTCGGGTGGCGGCCGGCCCCTTCCTCCTCGTCCCAGTGGGCACCGTCGAAGGAGGGGGTGGCGATGTGGGTGGACGGCCGGGTGATGGGCCGGGTCTTGCGCTCCACGCCCGAGCTCGGCGGGGCGGCCAGCTCGTTGGCCTCCCAGCCCCAGCGGGCCGCCCAGCCCAGGTGGCTCTCCAGCACCTGGCCGACGTTCATCCGGCTCGGCACGCCGAGGGGGTTCAAGATGATGTCGACCGGGGTGCCGTCGGCCAGGAACGGCATGTCCTCGACGGGCAGGATCTTGGAGATGACGCCCTTGTTGCCGTGGCGGCCGGCCAGCTTGTCACCCTCGGAGATCTTGCGGCGCTGGGCCACGTACACCCGGACCAGCTGGTTGACGCCGGGCGGCAGCTCGTGGGCGTCCTCCCGGGAGAACACCCGCACGTCGATGACCTTGCCGGACTCGCCGTGGGGCACCTTCAGGGAGGTGTCGCGCACCTCCCGGGCCTTCTCACCGAAGATGGCCCGCAGCAGGCGCTCCTCGGGGGTGAGCTCGGTCTCGCCCTTGGGGGTGACCTTGCCGACCAGCACGTCGCCGGCCGATACCTCGGCGCCGATGCGGATGATGCCCCGCTCGTCGAGGTCCTTCAGGATCTCCTCGGACAAATTCGGAATGTCGCGGGTGATCTCCTCGGCGCCCAGTTTCGTGTCGCGGGCGTCGACCTCGTGCTCTTCGATGTGGATGCTGGTCAACACGTCGTCGCGGACCAGCCGCTCGGACAGGATGATGGCGTCCTCGTAGTTGTAGCCCTCCCAGGGCATGAACGCCACCAGCAGGTTCTTGCCGAGGCCCAGCTCGCCCTCCTCGGTGGAGGGGCCGTCGGCCAGCACGTCGCCCTTGGCCACCCGGGTGCCCTCGTCGATGAGGATCCGCTGGTTGAGGCAGGTGTTCTGGTTGGACCGGCGGAACTTCGACAGCCGGTACACCTTGCGCCCGAGGGGGGTGCCGGCCCAGTCGGACTGGCCCGGCTCGTAGTCGACGGTGATGTGCTCGCCCGACGCCTCGGTGACGATGCCGTTGCCCTCGGCCACCAGCACGTCGCCGGCGTCGCGGGCGGCCCGGGCCTCCACGCCGGTGCCCACGAAGGGGGCCTCCGGCTTGACCAGCGGGACGGCCTGCTTCTGCATGTTGGCGCCCATCAGGGCCCGGTTGGCGTCGTCGTGCTCGATGAAGGGGATGAGGGCGGTGGAGATGGAGACGATCTGCTTCGCCGACACGTCCATCAGGTCCACCTCGGCGGGCGGCACGAAGTCCACCTCGGAGGTGCTGCCGTAGCTGGTGCCGGTGGCGCCGACGCGCACGCCGGGACCGACCGGCGCCCGGCGGACCAGGATGCGGTCCTCGAGGAGGGTGCCGTCGTCGGCCAGCTTGGCGTTGGCCTGGGCGATGACGTACTCCTCCTCCTCGTCGGCGGCCAGGTAGACGATCTCGTCGGTCACCTTGCCGTCGACCACCCGGCGGTAGGGGGTCTCGATGAAGCCGTAGTTGTTGATCCGCCCGTAGGAGGCGAGGTGGCCGATGAGGCCGATGTTGGGGCCCTCAGGGGTCTCGATGGGGCACATCCGGCCGTAGTGGGAGGTGTGCACGTCGCGCACCTCGAAGCCGGCCCGCTCCCGGGACAGGCCGCCGGGGCCCATGGCCGACAGGCGCCGCTTGTGGGTGAGGCCCGACAGCGGGTTGGTCTGGTCCATGAACTGCGACAGCTGGGAGGTCCCGAAGAACTCCTTGATGGCCGCCACCACCGGGCGGATGTTGATCAGGGTCTGGGGGGTGATGGCCTCCACGTCCTGGGTGGTCATGCGCTCCCGCACCACCCGCTCCATGCGCGACAGGCCTACCCGGACCTGGTTCTGGATCAGCTCGCCGACCGAGCGGATGCGCCGGTTGGCGAAGTGGTCCTGGTCGTCGAGGCGGTAGCCGGGCTCGCCCTTGGCCAGGTTCAGCAGGTAGCTGCAGGCGGCCAGGATCTCGGCCCGCGACAGCACGCCCTGGCCCTCCTCGGGCCGGTCGAGCGACACGCCGAACAGCTCCTGGAGCCGGTCGATCTCCGGGCCCAGCTTGCGGTCCAGCTTGTAGCGGCCGACCCGGGTCAGGTCGTAGCGCTTGGGGTTGAAGAAGGCGTTCTCGAAGTACACCCGGGCGGACTCGGCGCTGGGCGGCTCACCGGGACGGGCCCGCTTGTAGATCTCGAGCAGGGCCTCCTCCTGGGTGGGGGCCAGCTCCCGCTCCTTCTCCCACTGCCCCTCGAGGAAGTCGAAGTGGCGGACGAAGCGGTCGATGAAGCCGTCGTCGTTGGTGTAGCCGAGGGCCCGCAGCAGGACGAACAGGCTGAGCCGGCGCTTGCGGGCGACGCGCGAGCCGGCAGTGATCTCCTTG
>JAKAXG010000697.1 GCA_021827225.1 Actinomycetes bacterium
GCTGTATCAGCGCGTGACGGAAGCGCAGCCGGCCGCCGGGACGCCCGTCCGGGCCGACCACGGCCTGAGCCACCAGATGGCGCACGTGGGCCTCCATGGCGGCATCGTCGAGGCCGGCCAGCTCGCGCACCAGATCCGGATCGAACTCCCGGCCGATCACCGAGGCCAGCCGGGCCAACCGCCCGCTGTCACCGAGGCGCTCCAGCCGGGCGGTTATGGCCTCCCCCAGCGACGGGGGCACGGCCCGGGGGTCATCGGTCTCCTCGGCGGCGGCGTTGCGGGCCAGCTCCTCCAGGTACAGGGGCACTCCCTCTCCCCGGTCGGCCAGCTCGTCGACCATCCCGGCCCCGAGCCGGCCGCCTCCGAGCACCGCCTCGACGATCTCCCGGGACTCCCCGGGGGCCAGGGGTCCGAGCAACAGCCGGGCGGAGTGACGGGGCCCGCCGGCCCCCCCGCCGGGGGGCAGCGGCCACGAGCTGCCCACCAGCAGCAGGGGCCGGTCGCCGGCGGCGGCCAGCTCCAGGGCCTCCACGGTGCTCGGGTCGGCCCAGTGGAGATCCTCGACCACGACCAGGGCGGGGGAATCCCCGGTCGCGGCCTGCAGCCAGGCGGCCGCCCGGGCGGGAGTGTCCGCCACGGCGACCGCCTCGAACGGATGGAGGGGGGTCAGGTCCGCTGCCGGCCGGCAGCCGAGGGTGATCACCCGGCCCCCTCCCGCGGCCACCCGCGCCGCGAACTCCGAGAGCAACCGGGACTTGCCGATGCCCGGATCCCCCACCACCATCACCGATCGGGCCGGGCCGGCCGTGACCGCCCGCCAGTGGCGCTCCAACCACCTCAGCTCCTCGACCCTCCCCACGAGCGGCGAGGGGTTCCGGCGGTCGGGTCGCACCCGGGCCGGCCGGCGGCCGATGACCCGGTAGGCCACCCCGGTCCGGGACGGGACCGGCGACAGCTCGAACAGTTTCCCGAACCGTTGCGCCACCGCTGCGCTGGCCAGGACCTCTCCGGGCCCGGTGGCGGCCCGGAGCCCGGCCGCCATTTCGGCCAGGCCGGCCACGTCGGCGAACGGGTCACCGGTGGCCAGCCCGGCACCGGCGGGCGGGGCCGCGGTGTGCACCCCGACGTGGGCCCGTAGGTCCGCCGCCCCGAACGGAGCCGGGAGGGTGGCGCTCAGGCGGTCCACGGCCCGCACGACCTCCAGCGCGGCGGCCAGGGCGGCCCGCCCACCTCCGCCTCCGGGACGCCTCCCGCCGAAGCAGGCCACGGCCAGGTCGCCCTCGAAGCCGACGACCGTCCCGCCGTGCTCGGCGACGATACGGGTTACCGCCTGCTGGTAGGCGCCGAGCACCGCCGGCCAGTCAGCGGGACCGACCTCGGCCCGGGGCCGGCGGGGGCCACCGAGTCCCAACGCCACCACTGTGACCTCCCTGGCATCCGGGGAGGTCACCATCCATCGCGGCGGTGACCGCTCGCCGGACCACGCCGCCACGCCACCGGAACCGCCGCCACGGCCTGATCATACGGTCACCCGGACCGGGCCCTGCCACGGCGCGGCGGCCGCCGAGGTGGAGAAAAGGGATTTTCCGGGCAGAGGGCGAAGACCTCCACAGCGAAACACGAAGCGGGGCGGGTGCCGTGCGGCACCCCGCCCGGTCACAGCCACGAACCTTGGGGGAGGGAAATGGCGCAGGTGCGATCCCGGCGGCCACGCCGGTTGCGGAGCCAAACGGGAAGGGCGGCCGCCGCGGGGATGGTGGTCGCGGTGCTGGCTGCGGGGTGCGGGGCGCGGCTCACATCGGCCCAGATGGCCGCGCTCGCCGGCCCCACCACCACCACAGCCGGCCCGGCGGCGGCCCCGGCTGGCGGATACAGCGCCCCCTCGACGGGCGGGGGCGGGTCCTCCGCCGCAGCGACCACCCAGCAGGCGTCGACGGGCGGCGGCGCGGCCCCGAACGGGTTGGTCGCCACGTCCGGGACCGCCGCTCCGGGACCGGCCACCGCGGTGGGGGCGGCGCCGGCCCAGGGAAGGTCCACCGGCCCGACCGGCGGGCCCAGCACCCCGGCGGCGTCCCGGCCCGGCGCGGTCATCGAGGCGTCGAACCCGCTGGCCGGCCCCGGCGGGCGGATGTGCCCGGCCGGCGCCCCCGGGTCCGGTCCGGGGGTCACCGCCGGCACGGTGACCGTCGGCAACATCGCCACCGTCAACGGTCCGGTGCCGGGCCTGTTCGCCGGCGCCCGGTACGGGACCGAGGCGGTGGCCGCCTACATCAACTCCATGGGTGGTCTCTGCGGCCGGAAGGTGGTCGTGGACTCCGCCGACGACCAGTTCGACCAGGCGACCGATCAGAACGAGGCGGCCACCATGGCGAACAACGTGATAGCCTTCGTCGGGTCGTTCTCCCTCCAGGACGGCGGGATCCCGGCCGGCGCCCCGAACGTACCCGACATCGGCGAGACCCTCTCCGCCGCTCGGGCCAACTCGCCGGAGAACTTCTCTCCCCAGCCCAACCCCCCCGGCTACATCACCGGCCCCTACGTCTACCTGAAGTCCCTCCCCCGGTACGCGGCGGCCAGCCAGCACATGGCCCTTCTGGTCGAGAACACCCCCCAGACCGCCGCCGAGGGGCAGTACCTGGAGAGCGCCCTCAAGTCGGTGGGCTACCACTTCGTCTTCGTCGACACCACGCTGCAACCCACCGACCCCACCTTCAACGGTGACGTGCAGAAGATGAAGGCAGCGGGAGTGACAGGTGTGGTGTTCGAGGCCACCGGAACCATCATCGGCCAGTTGGCCAACGCCATGTACCAGGCGGGCATGAAGATCGTGCTGGGCAACTACTGCGCCGCGGCCTACGACCCGGCTTACATCAAGAACGCCGGGCCGGGCACCGCGGGCACGATCCTGGAGCAGACCCTGGCTCTCTACGACGGCGAGGACGCCGCCACCATCCCGATGGTGGCCACGCTCGACCAGTGGTACAGCCGGGTGAACCCGGGCCAGGTCCCCGATCTCTACGCGACCTACGCGTGGCTTTCCG
>JAKAXG010000698.1 GCA_021827225.1 Actinomycetes bacterium
GGCTGTCGGTTCCCACGATGGCGTATATCAGCGCTCCGAGGCCGGCGGTGACGGTGACGGATCCGGCCAGGTCCAGTCTGGACCGGGAGGCGGTGTCCGCCGGCCGCCGGGCCTCCGTCAGGTAGGCCACGGCCACCATCGAGGCCACCACACCGATCGGGATGTTCACGAACAGCACCCACCGCCACGACAGCTCGGCGGTGAGGACCCCGCCGAGGATCGACCCCGCCGCCCCGCCGGCGCCTGCCACCGCGCTCCACACCCCGAGCGCCCGGGCGATCCGGGGCCCGGAGAAGGTCGTCACGATGATGGTCAGGGTGGCCGGTGAGAGGAAAGCGCCGCCGATCCCCTGGACGGTACGGGCGGCGGTCAGCCAGGCCGAGTTCTGGGCCAGGCCGCCCGCCAGGCTGGCCGCGGTGAACAGGCCCAGGCCGAACAGGTACACCTTCCTCCGCCCGAACAGGTCGGCGGCCCGGCCGCCCAGCAGCAGGAACCCCGCGAAGGTCAGCACGTAGGCGTTGACCACCCATTGGAGGCCGGTGGCCGAGTAGTGCAGATCCCGGCCCATGGAGGGCAGGGCCACGTTCACGATGGACACGTCCAGCACCACCATGAACTGCGCGACACAGGCCAGCGTGAGGATCAGCCACTCGGGGGTGTGCCGGGCCGGGGCCGACGTCTCGGGATGGGGGGCGTCAGTCATCGGGGCAGGAGAACGCTGAGCCCGGGGAGCTTGTTCCCGTGGTTCAGGATTCCATCGGTGGAGCCAGCTCCACCAGTTCCAGCCAGTAGCGCTGCCAGGTGCGCATGGCCTCGACCAGCCCGGCGAAGGTCACCGGCTTGGTGATGAAGGAGCTGACTCCCAGGTCGTAGGTGCGGAAGATGTCCTCGTCGTCCTTGGACGTGGTCAGCACGACGACGGGGATGCTCCTCAGGGACTCGTCCGCCTTCATCTCGGCCAGGGCCTCCCGACCGTCCTTCTTCGGCATGTTGAGATCCAGCAGGATCACCCCCGGACGGGGAGCCGGGACCGAACCGTCGGCATAGCGGCCCTGCCGGCGGAGGTAGTCCATCAGGTCCTGGCCGTCCACGCAGAACCTCATGTCGTGGGCCAGCCGGGAGTTCTGGAGGGCCTCCCGGGTCATCTCCCGGTCGTCCTCGTCGTCGTCAGCCAGAAGGATCGTGATCGACTTTCCAGCGCTCATCATCTGCCCCTGTCGCTTGGGTTGACGCCGGTCGCCCCCAGCTGGGGCGTCTACTGGCCGAGAGGTGTCGTTGCCCACAGTACGGTAGCCCTTGCCGCGGCGCCGGGTCGAGGCCGTCCCGTATGTCGGGAAACGGAAATGAAAGAAGCGTGTGGGTGCTACGCGCCGGCGGGCGGGGAGGGCGTCCGTACGGGCGCCTCCCGGTGGCCCGCGCCGGCGTCTCCCCTACACTGGGGGGTATAGCGGGACCCGAAGATGCCGCCTCCTTGCGCCGGGTGCGCGTGCCGGCTCCGGCGCTCAAGCGCCGGCTGCCCTCCGGTCGCGGCGCCACGGAGCAGCCCAACATCACCGGAGACGGCGCCGCGCCCCTGACATGGCGGTTCTGGATAGCCCTGGTGCTCACCGGCGTGGCCACCGGGCTCTTCGGTGACTTCATGATGTGGGTGCTGTTCTCCTTCGAGCACCTCGCCTTCGGCCAGGGGAGCGGGGACTTCCAGACCCAGGTGGAGAGAGCCACCGGGCTGCGCCGGGTGGTCTCGTTGATGATCGCCGGGGTCTTCGGGGGGGTGGCCTGGTACCTGCTGCGGCGCTACCTGAAGGGGGAGACGGAGGTTGACGAGGCGATCTGGGCCAAGGACGCCAAGTTGTCGTCGGCCCGCAGCTTCCTGACCGGCGTGATATCCGAGGTGGTGATCGGTCTCGGCGCCTCCATCGGACGCGAGTCGGCCCCCAAGCTGATGGGTGGCGTCTCGGGGAGCGTGAGCAGCCAGTGGCTGGGCCTGACCGAGGGGCAGCGCCGCCTGCTGGTCGCCTGCGGTGCCGGCGCCGGCCTGGCCGCCGTGTACAACGTGCCGCTCGGGGGCGCCCTCTTCGCCGCCGAGCTGCTGGTGGGCTCCGTTGCCCTTCCGGTCGTCCTGCCGGCGATCGCCTGCAGCGCCATCGCCACGTTCGTCGGATGGCTTTACCTGCCCCGCCACGCCACGTACCTCAACCTACCGAGCTACCGGTTCGGGATGTCCCTTCTGGTCTGGGCGCTCCTGTTCGGGCCGGTGATCGGGCTGATCGCCAGCGGTTACATCCGGGTCATCGGCTGGGTGTCGCACCGGCGGGCCACCGGCCGCCAGGTCCTGATCGCCATGCCCGTCGCGTTCACCATCGTCGGGCTGATCGGTGTCGCCTACCCGGCCCTGTTCGGCAACGGCAAGGACATGGCGCACCGGGCCTTCCTCGGCCAGGGCAGCATCCTCCTGCTTCTTGCTCTGTTCGCACTGAAGCCGGTCGCCACGGCCCTGTGCCTCGGTGCAGGGGCGTCCGGGGGCCTGTTCACGCCGTTCATGAGCACCGGGGCGGTCTTCGGCGGTTTCGTCGGCCAGCTGTGGATACTGCTCTGGCCCGGTTCCCCGGCCGGGGCCTACGCCCTGGTCGGGGCGGCGGCCATGCTCGGAGCCTCCATCCAGGCTCCCCTCGCCGGGCTGGTGCTGGTCCTCGAGCTCACCCGCGGCGGCTTCGACCTGATGGTCCCGATCATGGTCGCGACCTTCCTCGCCACGCTGGTGGCCCGGCAGGTTGACGGCTACTCGATCTACTCGGCCCGGTTGCCGGGCCATCGGAAGCCGGGCAAGAGGCGGGTCGCCGGTCAGCCCCCTGGGTGAGTGAGCTCCTGCTCCACCACCTGGCCGGGCCGGTGCTCCCCCTGCTCGCCGAAGTGGAGCACCATGGTCAGCACCGTCGCCGAGCCGCCTTCGGGAAAGTCGACCACCGCGCTGATTCGCGGTGAGCAGCCGAACGACTCGTCGCCGAGCTGGATCCGCCCCGCGTTGACCCCCTCCGAGATC
>JAKAXG010000699.1 GCA_021827225.1 Actinomycetes bacterium
CGGGGCCAACGGCCCGGAGCCGGCATCGACCGCCGAGTTGCTGGGCCAGGGCACGGTGGTGCTCTTCGGCGTGCCCGGGGCCTTCACCCCGACCTGCAGCGACCATCACCTGCCCGGCTTCGTGATCCGGGCGGAGGACCTCGAGGCCAAGGGCGTGGACCGAATCTGCTGCGTGTCGGTGAACGACGCGTTCGTCATGGGGGCCTGGGGCCGCGACAACGAGGTGGAGGGCCGGGTGACCATGATCGCCGACGGCTCGGCGCTGTTCACCAAGGAGCTGGGCCTCGAGGTCGACCTCACCGGGGGTGGCCTCGGTGTGCGGTCCAAGCGCTACGCCATGGTGATCAAGGACGGCGTGGTCACCCACCTGGCGGTGGAGGACACCCTCGGGCTGGACGTGAGCAGCGCCGACGCCGTGCTCAAGGCCCTGTAGGTGCCGACGGCCCCGGGGCTACTCCCTCGGGGTCAGCAGGTAGGTGGAGGACGCCTTGGCGACCAGCCGGCCGTCACGGTCGGTGACCTCCGCCTCCACGAAGGTCACCCTCGAGCCGCCTCCGATCACGCGGGCCGTGCAGGTCAGCAGCTCGCCGATCGGGGCGGCTCGGAGGAAGCTGATCTTGAGCTCGGTGTTGGCCGTGTAGGCCTTCCTGCCCTGCAGGTTGGTGATGGTGGCAGTGGCCATGGCGGTGTCGGCGAAGGCTGTCACGAAACCCCCCTGCACCACGCCCACCGGGTTGGCCAGGTGCTCGCCGGGCGTCATCTGCCACACGGTCACCCCGGGCACGGACTTGTCCACGCAGTACATGCCGAGGGTGAGATCGCAGTTGGGCGGGACCCGGGGTCGGGGCTTGGCCGGCCGCCCGGGTGCCGGCGTACTCACGCCTCTCCGGCCCGGCGGGCGGCGCTGCCGGGCAGCCCCCGCAGGCCGGCCCAGACCAGGTCCGCCAGCCGCAGGGCCATGGCGTCGGCCTCGGCCGGATCCAGGTTGCTCGGCAGCGCCCCGTCGGCCCCGCCGTGCAGGGCCACCCACCTCCGCCCGGCCACCTCGCCGAGGCCGACTATGGCGTAGCCCAGGAGGTCCCGGTGCCCGTCGTCGACGTCGGCGTCGATGAAATGGGCGATGGTTGCGGCAATGCCCTCTTCCAGTCGGCGCACCGATTCGGCGAACTCCTCGCTGAGGCGGGCGCCGCTGCCGAACACCAACTGGAACGCCGCCGTCCGGCGGCAGACGAAGTCGAAATAGGCCCGAAAACCGGCCAGAACCCGCCGGTAGGGGCTCTCTTCGGCGGCCGCCCGCTTTTCCACATCGCCGAGAAGGTCCTGACCGACCGATTCGAGCAATTCCTGGAACAACTGCTGCTTCGACTGGAAATGCTGGTAGAGCACCGGTTTGGTCACTCCGGCGGCGTCGGCGATCTCCTCCATCGAGGTCTCGTGGTAGCCGCCGGCGGCGAAGCGCTCGAGGGCCACCTCGAGGAGCTGGTTGCGCCGGGCCGCCGCAGGCATGCGCTGCCTCAGCTCTGTGACCTTCCCGCCTCCATCTGTCACTTCCCCGGCCCTTCCGGCCGGCGGGGGAGGGGGGCGGAGCTGCGAAGGGGACGCCGGGTCCTGCGGGGGGCGGTCACGGAACCATCCTGACAGACCGGTTCCGGTCGGTGTCTAGCCGGGCCGGGGGGCGGGTATGGACGTAATGGGCTCGGAAAGTGCTTGTACGCGCCCTTCTTCTGGTCGGTCCAAACCAGCAGGAACAGGGGTTGTGTTTGCCGAAGAAATCTGCCGTGAGGCCATCGAACTCGTCGCCTGCCCGGGTCACCAGTCGCCCGCCCGAGCCGCTGCGTCCCATCCCGGCCCGCCGGCCCGGCACCAGCCTGCTGGCCGCCAAGGCCCGGCGGCGTCGCCACCGTCTGGTCCCCCCGACCGGTCGCTAGACGTCGCCCGGCCGGGCGCCCGGTCGCGGCCACCCGGCCCGGTCCATGAGCCCGGCCAGCCGTTCCGGCAGGCGGGCGATGTCGAGGTGGTCCCGGACCATCTGGTGGTTGTGCCGGAGCAGGTCCGGGTCGGGCCGGTCGAGCCACCGCCGTAGCTCCCCGGGGTCGGCGGTGTCGAACCACCTGAACCCCAGACGGCGCAGCTCCGCCCCGACCGGGTAGTCGCCGACGGCCACCGGCCGCTCGAACACCGCCGCCTCCACCGGGGGGTTCCCGAACCCCTCCCAGCTCGACGGGAACACCACCGCGTCGCAGGCCGCGTAGGCGTGCTCCACCCCCAGCCACCCCTGCATGGGGGCGACCGGCCCGTGGCGGACCGGCACGCGGGCGGAGCGCAGGAGGGACGCCAGGTCGTCCCCGAAGCCCTCCTCGGCCGGGCCCAGCAGCCAGTAGAAGGCGTCGAGGGCCTCGGCCACGGCCAGCCCGACGTGGACGTTCTTGCGGGGGATGGCCCGGGTGGGCTGCAGCAGCACCGGCCGGCCGGCGTCGACGCCGAGCGAGGCCCGGGTCGCCCGCCGGTCGCCCGGGCGGGGATCGGGATCGAAGGCGTTGCGGATCACCTGGGCGGCGATGCCCCGCTCGGCCAGCTCCGCGGCGGAGCGCTCGTTGATGGTGACGTGCACCCACGCCGGGTCGTCGGGCGGCGGCGGGCAACCGGCGAAGCGTGCCCGCTGCCAGGGCAGATCGTGGTGGCGCATCACCGCCGGGCGCCCGGCCAGCGTCTCGGCCACCGCATCCCGGGCAGCCGGGTTGAGCGGGAGGGAGCACAGGTTCTCCACGACCACCAGATCGGCCGGGGCCAGAGCCCTGGTGAGGGCCCGGCGGTCCGGCCGGCCGGCCGGCCGGCCGGTGAGCCACTCCCCGGCGTCGAGGCCGGCCACCACGGTGTCCACCGGTCCGGCCCCGGCCACCGTGGCGGTGCGGTACCCGAGCCGCCGCAGCGCCGAGCCCCACTTGGCCGCCTCGACCGACACCCCATCGGCCCCGCCCAGGCGGAACGACAGGCTCACCGCCAGGGGGGCGCTCAACGGGGGCCGGGAGCCGGGGCCGG
>JAKAXG010000700.1 GCA_021827225.1 Actinomycetes bacterium
CCGATCCCGGCCTCAGGGCGCTGATGCGGCGGCGGTGCTCGTCGCTGGTCATGGTGACCTCCTCGGCCGCGAGCCCGGCCGCCAGCGGCCCGCCGAGCGCCTGGGAGAGGTACATGTTGACCACCCGCTTGGTGGCCTGCAGGGCCTCCCGGGGCTGCCCGGCCAGCCGCCGGGCCAGGCCGGTCGCCTCCTCGAGCAGCCGTTCCGGTTCGACGGTCCGGCTGGCCAGGCCCAGCTCTACCGCCCGCGGTGCCGGGATGCGGTCGCCGGTGAAGAGGAATTCCCGGCTGCGCAGGATCGGGGTCAGCAGCGGCCAGAAGGCCGCCCCACCGTCACCGGCTACCAGCCCGACCGATACGTGGGGATCGGAGAGGTAGGCCCGCTCGGACATCAGCACCACGTCGCACAGCACGGCGATGCTGCAGCCCAGCCCGACGGCCGGACCGTTGACAGCGGCGATGACGGGAAGGGGGAACCGCAGCATCTCCTCGATTATCCGGGCGCCCTCGCGCAGGCTCTCGCGCCTCCCCGCCGGGTCGTCGGGGAACGACGAGATCCACTCCAGGTCCCCGCCCGCCGAGAAGGCCCGCCCCTCCCCTGTGAGCACCACGACCCGGGCGTCCCGGTCGGCGGACAGCTGCCGCCAGACTTCGGCCAGAGCCCGGTGCAGCGCCCGGTTGACCGCGTTCATGTGTCCCGGCCGGTTGAGCGTCACGGTGCGCAGCGGGCCATCCACGTCGACCCGCAGCTCAGGAGGAAGGTCGTAGACCACAGGCGCCCGGCCCTCAGAGGGTCCGGCGGGAATCGACCCGGCCGTCGAGGGCTCTGGCCATCGAGTCCTGGTGGAACACCGCCACGAGGTCACCGCTCTCGGTGAAGACCGAACCGGAGCCGTAGATCCGGCCGTTGCCGCCGTGGGTCCCCTCGGAGACAACCAGCAGCCACCCGGATACCTCCACCGGCTCGACGAAGTGGATGGTATGGGCGATGACCCCCGTGGAGATGGTGCGGTGAGCGTCGGCCAGGCTGAAGCGGTCCCGGTGGGGCCTGAGGGCGGCCCCGATCACCTCACCGCAGGTGGCCCACGCCAGAACCGCCTGGTGGGCCGCCCTGGAAGGCAGCGGCTCCCGGTAGCGGTGCCAGGCCATCTGCAGCGGAACGCCGTCGTCAGATGGCTCGCCGGGCACCGGCCTCCACTCGCCCCCGGGGAACACCTGGCCGGCGCCGGGACCCAGGGATTCGGGTCCCGCCGTGGCCTCCGGCATCCCCGGGCCGTGGCGGACCAGATCCGGGTCCAGCGTGTTGAGCAGCACCAGGCCGCGGGCCAGGAGCCGTTCACCCTGCAGGGCCGTGACGGTGTCACTGGCCCAGGTCCGCCCCGCCTGCATCGGGTCGACGACCATCTCGATCGGGCTGCCGTAGCTACCGGCCCGGGCGAAGACCGTGTGCACCGATCGGATGTCCTTGGCATCGCCGCACTCGCGGTCGGAGGCCATGATCATCTGCGCCAACAACTGGCCGCTGAAGACGACGTCGCGTCCCTCGGGCAGGACGGCCGGACGGCCCACGACGTAGCGGCGCTGCCCGGCCGGTTGGAGGTTCAGGATGGAAGGAGGTTCGGTCATGCCGACCGGGCAGCGTAGCAATTTCGACGTCGAAGTCGAGGTCGCGTTCCGCGGCGGACGCGGGACGGCACTTGACAACCGTCGGGGGTTTGCCAATATGTACCGGCACGCGGTTGTCCGTACATTTCCCTCGATGGGGTGTCCGGACCGGGGAGGTGGATCAATGACCAGTCGATCTCGGATCGTGATCGTCGGTGGTGGCAGCGCAGGGTTGACGGTGGCGGCCAGGTTGCGCCGGGCCGGCCAGGAGGACGTCACGGTGGTCGAGCCGTCCGACCGGCACTACTACCAGCCTCTGTGGACGCTGGTGGGCGGGGGCCGGGCTCCTGTCTCGGCGTCGGTGAGGCCGGAGGCATCGGTCATGCCGAAGGGGGTGAAGTGGGTCCGGGCGGCGGCCCGCGAGATCGACCCCGAGAACCGAACCGTCGGGCTGTCCGACGGCCAGTCGATCGGCTACGACTACCTGGTGGTCTGCCCCGGCCTGGCGCTGGACTGGGACCGGCTCCCCGGATCGGCCGAAACCCTCGGCCGTGGCGGCGTTTCCAGTAACTACCAGTTCGATCTGGCCCCCAAGACCTGGGAGATGATCCGGGACATGAAGGGCGGCACCGCCGTCTTCACCATGCCGTCGGGTCCGATCAAGTGCGCCGGCGCCCCCCAGAAGATCGCCTATCTGGCGGCCGACTGGTGGCGGAAGCAGGGGGTCCTCGGGAGCATCAACATGGTGCTGGTCCTTCCGACACCGGGGATGTTCGGTGTGCCCGAGTTCGCCAACGTCCTGGAGCAGGTGGCCCAGCGGTACGGCATCGACGTCCGCCTTCAGCACGAGGCGCTCGAGGTGAACCCCGACGCCAGGGAGATCGTGGTGGCCGACCGGAGCAACGGCGAGGACACGAAGTTCGACCTGTCCTACGACTTCCTGCACCTGGTCCCGCCCCAGAGCGCCCCGGCGTGGATCAGGCAGGGCCCGCTGGCCGACCCGGCCAACCCGGGCGGATATGTGGACATCGACAAGAACACGATGCGCCACAACCGCTACGAGACGGTGTTCGGCCTGGGCGACGCCGGGTCCTCGCCGAACTCCAAGACGGGGGCGGCGGTGAGGAAGCAGGCCCCCGTAGTGGTGGAGAACCTGCTGGCGACCATGGCCGGCAAGGCCATGCCGGCAAGCTACGACGGCTACGCCTCCTGCCCCCTCACCACCTCACGCAACCAGCTGCTCCTGGCCGAGTTCGACTACACGATGAAGCCGCACCCGACGCTTCCGCTGGTCAACACCCAGAAGGAGATCCGGGAGTTCAACGCCTTCAAGCGCTACGGGCTGCCCCTCCTGTACTGGAACCTCATGCTCAAGGGTCTGGCCTGACCGCGACCCGGCACCAGGCACGGAAGAGGCCTTCGCCGGGTCATCC
>JAKAXG010000701.1 GCA_021827225.1 Actinomycetes bacterium
GGACCCTGCGTCTCCGCCGGTCGCGGCCCGGGCCATATCGAGGAACGAGTCCGGCACGAAAGGGACGGCGGCACCGGCTGCCATCGCCGCCCGGAGGCGGCTTTCATCCGTTTCCTGCTGTGTGTGACAGCGGCGGCCGCCAGGACCAGCAGGAACGGGTCCAGGGGGAGCCGGAACCGGGGGGTCTCCATGTTGACGGCCACGATGCTGGCGAAGCTGAGCAGCGGCACCAGCGACACGGACAGCGGGACGGCCTGCCGGACCCGGCGGCGGGCGACGCCGACCGCGGCCAGCGCGGCGACGATCCAGGAGCACACCGCGCCGGCCTCGGCGGCCGCCGGGGAGTTGACCCCGGCCAGGGTGGAGGTGAAGCGCACCCGGGCCATGCCGGTCAGGTCGAAGAACCGCAGGGTGTTGTACCAGGCCACCTTGGCCACGTAGAGGGGGTGGCGCCCCATGTATCCGAGGGCCAGCGACAGCAGCTTGGACTGGTAGACGTTCTCCGGGCCCGCCGCCAGGGGGCGCACCTGGGCCTCGTAGGTGGGGATCCGGGCCAGCAGCACCCACGATCCGGGCGAGCTCGGGTCGTGGGCCGATACCGGGTTGTAGGTGCCGGCCAGGGTCCCCCCGGCCTCGTCGGAGATGGGGATGAACGAGTGCATGACCACCGCGTTGCGGGCCGTCCACGGCGCCACCACCGCCACCGCCACCGCCACCGCGGCGGCCGCCGGCCACACCGACCGCCGGGCCGGCCGGCGGCGGAACAGGCCCAGGGCCAGGGCCGGGACGATCACGCAGGCGTTGGTCCGGGTCAGCGAGGCCAGGCCGGCGAGCACGCCGGCCAGCACCACCCACCGCCACCGGGGCCGATCCCGCCAGGCCAGCACCGCCAGCACCGCCCCTACGGTGAAGGCGGCGGTCAGAGGCTCGGCCAGCAGCGACGTGCCGGCGGTGATCAGCGGCACGTACAGGGCGGCCAGGGCCATGGACAGGAGGGCGGTCCCCGGCCCGAACAGCCGGCGGGCGAGCAGCCCGATGAGCCCCACCAGCAGCGTCCCGACCGCGGCCTGGGCCAGCCGGCCGGCCTCGATCCGGCCCGGCCCGGTCCCCGAGAGGGTGTACACGCCGGCCAGGAAGTAGGTGTAGCCGGGGGGCCGGTAGGCGGTGGGCCGCCCGGCGATGTCGGGGTAGGCGCCGGTCCGGGCCACGCCGACCGCCAGGCGGTCGTACTTCTGGTCGTCGTGGCGGGGGACGTACCCCGGCGTGGCCAGCACGTAGCCCACCCTGAGGCCGAGCGCCACGGCCAGGATCGCCACCGCTGCCGCCACCGTACGCCGCGATCTCAACAGCCGGACGGTAGCGCCCCGCCGGCCTCTCCGGCATGACACAGTGTTCGGATCGTGAGCGAAGCCGTCCGAGACCCCGCACCGTGGAGCGACGCCGCGGCCGCGGCCAGCCGGGCCGGGGTGGAGACCCGGGAGCTGAAGGGCCTGGCCGAGCTGGCTCTGGTCGACGGGTTGTTCCAGGGCATCTGGGGGCCGTCAGGTGGCCAGGTCGGGATGCCGGTCAACCTGCTGCAGGCCCTGGTGCACTCCGGTAACTACGTGGCCGGGGCGTGGCGGGGCCCGACCCTGGTGGCCGCCGCGGTGGCCTTCCTCGGCCGCCACGACGACGGGGCGGCCGAGTTGCACTCCCACGTGGCCGGGGTGGCCCGCTCCGAGCAGGGATCGGGGGTCGGCCTGGCCCTCAAGCTGCACCAGCGGGACTGGGCCCGGGAGCGGGGGGTCGCCACCATCACCTGGACCTACGACCCCCTGATCCGCCGCAACGGATGGTTCAACCTGGTCGCCCTCGGCGCCACGGCCACCTCCTACCTCCCGGACTTCTACGGGCAGATGGTGGATGACCTGAACGGCACCGACGAGACGGACCGGTGCCTGGTGCGGTGGGAGACGGCCGGTACTTTTTCCAGGTCCCGGCCCGCCACCACCGACGCCGCAGTGGCGCTCGGCGCCGGCCCCGACGGCAGCCCCGAGCCCCGCCCGGCGGACCTGGACGGCAGCCCCCTCCTCTGCCAGGTGCCGCCCGACGTGGTGGCCCTGCGCCGGGAGGACCCGGGGCTGGCCCGGCGCTGGCGGCTGGCGCTGCGGGCCACCATGGGCCGGGCCATGGCCGCCGGCTACCGGGCCACCGCCATGACCGCCGGCGGCTGCTACCTGCTGGAGGGGGACCCCCGGTGAGGATCGACCGGGTGGTCCTGCGCCGGCTGCGCCTGCCGCTGGTGACCCCGTTCCGCACCTCGTTCGGCACCGAGACCGAGCGCGACGTGCTGGTCGTGGAGGTGGAGGGACCCGACGGCCGGGGCTGGGGCGAGTGCGTGGCCATGACCGAGCCGCTCTACTCCTCCGAGTACGTAGAGGGGGCCCACGCCGTCACCCGGGACCACCTGCTGCCCCGCCTGGCCGCCGCCGGCCCCGACGTCGCCGCCGAAGAGGTGACATCGATACTGTCACCGGTGCGGGGTCACCCGATGGCCAAGGCGGCGCTGGAGATGGCCGTCCTGGACGGTGACCTGCGCCTGCAGGGCCGGTCCCTGGCCGCCTACCTGGGCGCCGAGCGGGACCGGGTGGCGGCCGGGGTGTCGGTCGGCATCGCCCCTTCCATCGACCGGCTGTTGCAGACCGTCGCCGGGCACGTGGCCGAGGGGTACCTGCGGGTGAAGCTGAAGATCGAGCCGGGCTGGGATCTCGAGCCGGTCGCGGCCGTCCGCCGGGAGTACCCGGACCTGGCCCTCCAGGTCGACGCCAACGCTGCCTACACCCTCGAAGACGCCGGGCACCTGGCCCGCCTGGACCGCTTCGGGCTGCTGCTCATCGAGCAGCCCCTCCCCGAGGAGGACCTGGCCGGCCACGCCGCCCTGGCCGCCCGGATCGCCACCCCGGTGTGCCTGGACGAGTCGATCACCTCCGCCGCGGTCGCCGCCGACGCCATCGACCGGGGGGCGTGCTCGGTGGTCAACATCAAGGCGGGCCGGGT
>JAKAXG010000702.1 GCA_021827225.1 Actinomycetes bacterium
TCCGGGCCTTCGACGGGCCGAGCAGGCGCAGGGCCTTGCTGGCCCCGCCGAGCAACCCGACGTTGATCTCGGTCAGCCCGAACCGGGCCCTGTCACCGGCGATGACCAGGTCGCAGACACCGACCAGCCCGAAGCCGGCTCCGATGGCGACCGCCTCGACGGCGCCGATCACCGGAACCAGGCAGCCCCGGATGGCGCTCTGGGCCTGGCGCCACTCCCAGTTGGGGTCCAACAGGGCGTGCAGGTCGGTGGCGCCGTCGTCGCCGCCGCCGCTGACCTCCCGGAGGTCGATGCCACCGCAGAAGGCCTTCTCGCCCCGGGCTGAGAACACCACCGCCGAAACCCGCCGGTCCTGGGAGAGGGTGTCGAAGCATCGGCGCAGCTCCCTCATCATGACCTTGTTCACGGCGTTGACCGGGGGCCGGTTCAGCCTGACGACGGCGTAACCATCCCGATACCCGACCTCCAGCGTCTCCAGCGAGTCCAGGCTGTCCGGGGTGCTCGGGGTGTTCGGGGTGTTCGGCTTCTCCAGCGATTCCGGCGTCTCCATGGCGGCTGCCGATCGTAGCGGGGGGGTGGCCGGCGCCGGCTGGGGGCGTTCCGCTGACCGGCCCGAGGGGGGCCGGCGGGGTGCGGCGTTGGGCGGACGGGCGAGTGGCGAGTGGCGAGTGGCGAGTGGCGGAAGGCGGGAGCCGAGCGGCGGAAGGCGATTGGCGGATCTTTGCCCTATATGGGCAGAAATCCGCCAATCGACCGGGGCGGAGGGCGCGGCGGGGCGGCCAGCGACGGGCGGGGCGGCCAGCGACAGGCCGGGCGGATGGCCCGGCGACAGGCGGGGCGGTTCAGCCGGCGCGGCCCGGGAGCGTCGAGGTGTGGCGGGTACCGGGCGGATCCACGGCCCAGGCCGGCGCCCGCCCCCAGGCCTCCTCGAAGACCAGCTCGGGCAGCGGCCGGCGCCGCACCGGGCCGTGACCGCCGCGGGGGCGGCCCAGGGTGACGGTGGCGGCCATGAAGGCGTCGTCGGGAACGCCGAGCAGGGATCTCAGCTCGGCCTCCACCCCGAAGTGCCACCCGGTGAGCACCCCTCCGTAACCGAGGGCCCGGGCGGCCAGCAGCAGGTTCTGGCAGGCGGGGTACACCGACGCCCCCTCGAACGAGGTAGGGGGCCGGTAGCGGACCAGGCAGGGCAGGATCAGCGCCGGCACCCGTTCGAAGTCCTGCACGTAGGACTCCATGGTGGCCGCCATCCGGGCCTTGGGAGAATCGGAGCGGGTCCCGGAGCCCCGGTCGTAGCCGTCGCTCCGGCGCTTGGCCGCCCAGGCCCGACGGGCCGATTCCCCGATCAAGCGCTTGGCCTCGGCCGCCTTGGGGCCGTCAGTCAGAACGAGGAAGCGGAACGGCTGGCGGTTCGATCCGCTCGGGGCCCGGGAGGCGGCGAACAGCACCGCCCGCAGCACGTCGTCGGGTACGGGGTCCGAGGTGTAGGAGCGGACGGCCCGGGTGGTGGTGATGCCCTCCAGCAGGCCGACCCGGTCGGCGGGGAGGGCCGTGTCGGCCAGGTTCACAGCCCCGGAGGCTAACGGTCCGGGGCGGGGGCGCCTGGCCGGCACCGGCGCCGGCTGGGCGGCAGCGGGACGGGGAGGATCAGGCGCCGACGGCTACCGGGTCCTCGGAGCGGTTACCGGCGCGGCGCTCGAACTCCATGGCCTCGGTCACGTCGCCGTACCTGGCGGTGAAATAGTCCAGCAGGTAGTTCTGGCGGATCCGCCAGGGCGGCCTGGCCCCCTGCTTGGGGAGCAGGTCGATGGAGCGCTGCACGTAGCCGGATTTGAGGTCCAGCAGCGGGCGGCCCTCCTCGGCTTCGCGGTGGGTGGGCACGGCGGAGCTGTACCCCTTGCTGTCCATGTAGCCGATGACCCGGCACACGTACTGCGAGGTGAGGTCGGCCCGCAGGGTCCACGAGGCGTTGGTGTAACCGACGCAGAGGGCGAAGTTCGGTACCCCGCTCAACATGCACCCCCGATACACGTACCTGTCGCCGGGCTGGACCGGCTCGCCGTCCACCTCCATGGCGCTGCCGCCGCCCAGTTGCAGCTGCAGCCCGGTGGCGGTGACGATGATGTCGGCTTCCAGCTCCCGGCCGGAGCCCAGCTTGATCCCGGTCTCGGTGAAGGTTTCGATGGTGTCGGTGACCACAGACGCCCGGCCCTCGCCTATGACCTTGAAGAGGTCCCCGTCGGGGACCATGCACATGCGCTGGTCCCACGGGTTGTACAGGGGGGTGAAGTCGGGGTCGACGGGATAGCCCTTCGGCAGCTGGGCGGCGGTCATCCGGGCCAGGAGCCGGCGGGCCGGGCCGGGGAAGCGCTGGCAGAACTGGTAGAAGAACTGGGTCAACACGATGCTCTTCAGCCGGTTGAGCTGGTGGGCAGCCCGGGCCGGCAGGTACCGGTTGAGCAGCGAGGCGAGGGGGTCCACTCCGGGCAGCGAGGCGACGTAGGTCGGCGACCGCTGAAGCATGGTCACGTGGCCGGCCCGCCCGGCCAGGGACGGCACCAGGGTGACGGCGGTGGCGCCGCTGCCGATCACGACCACCTTCTTGCCCGCGTAGTCGAGGTCCTCGGGCCAGTGCTGGGGATGCACGATCTGGCCGGCGAAGCGCTCCCGGCCCGGAAAGTCGGGGCAGTAGCCGGCGTCGTAGCTGTAGTAGCCGCTGCACATGTAGAGAAACCCGCAGGTGTAGCTGGATCCGCCCGCCTCGGGCCCGCCGTTGACCTCCACCGTCCAGCGGGACCGGTCGCTGTCCCATGCCGCCCTGGTGACCTTCTGGCGGTAGCGGACCTTCCTGTCGATGCCGAACTCGGCGGCCGTGTCGCGGATGTAGGCGCGGATGGAGTCGCCGTCGGCTATGGCCCGGGCCTTGCGCCACGGCCGGAACTGGTAGCCGAGGGTGAACATGTCCGAGTCCGACCGGATACCGGGGTAGCGGAACAGGTCCCAGGTCCCGCCCATGGCGTCGCGGGCTTCG
>JAKAXG010000703.1 GCA_021827225.1 Actinomycetes bacterium
CTTCCGGTTGGTGGCGCTCAAGCCGGAGATCTTCTCCAGCTGGGCGAACGGAGCCATCGTCCGTTTCATGGAGGGCATCGGTCGGGCGGAGATCGAGATGCAGCGGGTCATGATGCTGAACCAGGACCCGCCCGACCACACCAAGCTGCGGCGCATCGTCAACCGGGGTTTCACGCCCAGGGCCATCCGCATGATCTCCGGTGCCCTGGCGGAGCGGGCCCAGCGGATCGCCGCCGAGGCGGCCGCCGGCGGGGAGGGCGACTTCGTCACCGAGGTGGCGTGCGAGCTGCCGCTGCAGGCCATAGCCGAGCTGCTGGGCGTCGCCCAGGAGGACCGGCGGAGGATCTTCGACTGGTCCAACCAGATGATCGCCTACGACGACCCCGAGTACGAGGTCGATCCGACCGTGGCGTCCGCCGAGCTGATCAACTACGCCATGCAGCTGGGCCAGGCCCGCATGGCCCAGCCCCGGGAGGACATCGTCACCAAGCTGGTGACCGCCGACATCGAGGACCGGGGCCTGACCACGGACGAGTTCGCCTTCTTCGTGCTGCTCCTGGCGGTCGCCGGCAACGAGACGACCCGCAACGCCATCACCCATGGGATGATGGGGTTCCTGCAGCACCCGGATCAGTGGGAAAAGTTCCGGGCCGAGCGACCGGAGACCGCCGCCGACGAGATCGTCCGGTGGGCCACCCCCGTCATCATCTTCCAGCGCACCGCCCTCAGCGACACCGAGCTGGGTGGGGTGGAGATCCGGGCCGGCCAGCGGGTCGGGCTCTGCTACAGCGCCGCCAACTTCGACCCGGACGTGTTCGACGACCCCTACCGCTTCGACATCGCCAGGGACCCCAACCCGCACCTGGGTTTCGGCGGGGGCGGCCCGCACTACTGCCTGGGGGCCAACCTGGCGAAGCTGGAGATCAACCTCATGTTCAACGCCATCGCCGACCACATGCCCGGTATCACCCAGACCGGGCCGGCCCGCCGGCTGCGCTCCGGCTGGCTGAACGGGATCAAGGAGCTGCCCGTGAGGTACGCGTGAACCGCTTCGCCGGCAGGTGGGCGCCGACCGCCACCCGCGCCCTTCTCCTCCTCCCACCCGGCGCGTGTCACAACCGGACACGATCTCGGCCGGGCGAAAGATCCCGTCCCCGGATGCGCGAATTCGGTGCTCGCGCGCGCCACGATCCGCGATGACCGCAAGATCGTGGCCGGTCCGCGCGCGCGGCTAGCGGGGGGGCCTTGTAGCCGGCGATGTGCGCCCGGCAGTGGTCCTGAAGGTCTTCGAGAGTGGCCGACCGGCCGGGCCGGAACTGCACGACCGCCGCCACCGTCTGGCCCCAGCGCTCGTCGGGGGCCCCGGTGAGGTGTCGTCGAATACCGCCGGGTGGGACTTGAGGGTGGGCCAGGCGGTTGGCCCGGACCTCCATCTGCGCGTAGGTGCGCCGGTCCGGCCCCGACACCAGGTCCTCCCGGTCGGGGAACGTGTCGGCGGCGTACTCGAACAGGTCGGCGAGATTGGCCTCCATCGGAACCCCGAGGGTAGCGGAACTAGAACGCGTTCTTGTAAGGTCGGTGGCAGGGAGGGCGCCGTGTACCTGGGTTACACCGAAGAGCAGGAAGCGCTCCGCAAGGAGCTCCGGGCGTACTACGCCAAGTTGCTGACCCCCGACGTGGAGGCTCAGCTGGCCGCCGGGGGTGGGATCGGGCCGGTGATGCGACGGGTGGTGCGCCAGATGGGCTCGGACGGGTGGCTGGGCGTCGGCTGGCCCAGGGAATGGGGCGGCCAGGGCCGGTCGGCCATCGAGCAGTTCGTGTTCTTCGACGAGTCGATGCGCGCCGGTGCCCCGGTCCCGATGCTGACCATCAACAGCGTGGGGCCGACCATCATGGACTTCGGCACCGACGAGCAGCGCTCCTTTTTCCTCCCCCGCATCCTGAAGGGCGAGATCCACTTCTGCATCGGCTACACCGAGCCCGGCGCCGGGACGGACCTGGCCGCCCTGCGGACCAGCGCGGTGCGCGACGGCGACGAGTACGTCATCAACGGGCAGAAGATCTTCACCAGCCTGTCCGCCGACGCCGACTACATCTGGCTGGCCGCCCGGACCGACCCCGAGGCCAAGAAGCACAAGGGGATCTCCATGTTCGCCGTGCCCATGGACACCCCCGGGATCAGCCTGGCGCCGATGAGCCTGCTCAGCGAGCACGACATCAACCAGACCTTCTTCGACGACGTGCGCGTCCCGGCCAGTTGCCGGGTGGGCGGCGAGAACGAGGGCTGGAGCCTGATCACCAACCAGCTGAACCACGAGCGGGTGACCCTGTGCTCGTCGGGGGTGGTCGAGCGGGTCCTCACCGACGTGCAGCGCTGGGCCCAGCAGACCCGGCTGGCCGACGGCCGGCGGGTCGTCGACCAGGAGTGGGTGCGGCTGAACCTGGCCCGGGTCCGCAGCCGCCTGGAGTTCCTGCGGCTCATCAATTGGAAGGTGGCGTGGACCGCCACCCAGGGACGCCTCGACGTGGCCGATGCCTCCAGCACCAAGGCCTTCGGGACCGAGTTCTACCTCGAGGCCTTCCGGCTCCTGTTCGAGATACTGGGGGAGCGGGGCTACCTGAAGGACGGCTCCCCGGAGGCCGTCCTCCGGGGACGGCTGGAACGCAACTACCGCAGCCTGCTCATCCTCACCTTCGGCGGCGGCACCAACGAGGTCCAGCGTGACCTGATCGCCATGTTCGGGCTCGGCTTCCCCCGGGCGTCGAGATAGCGGGCCGGCCGTGGACTTCTCGTTCAGCGCCGAGCAGGAGGCGGTCGTGGCGTCCGCCGCCCGGGTGTTCGAGGGCCACCTGTCACCGGAACGGCGCGCCGAGGTGGCCGCCGCCGGGGAGGGTTTCGACCGGCGGCTGTGGGCAGCGCTGGCGGAGGCCGGCCTCCTCGGGCTGGCGGTGCCCGAAGCGCTGGGCGGCAGCGGACTGGGCTTCGGGGAAGTGTCGATCCTGCTCGAGGAGGCCGGCCGG
>JAKAXG010000035.1 GCA_021827225.1 Actinomycetes bacterium
ACTCGCCTTCCCCCGACAGCGACGCCGAGCGTTCGAGGGCCTGGCGGGCACGGGCCGAGTCGGCCTCGGCCGCCCGGAGCAGGGCCACGGCCGCCGCGGCTTCCTCCCTCAGCGCCGACGCCGCCTCCTCGGCCCGGGCGAGGTCGGCCTCGTCGACCGACTCCGGCCGGGGCGGCACCGTCGCCCCCTCGGCGCCGCGGGCCGCCGCCGCGGCGGCCGCCAGGGCCTCCAGGCGCCGCTCGTCCTCCTCCAGGCCGGCGGCCTGGGCCTCGAAGGTCGCCAGGCGCACGGCCAGGTCGTCGAGCTGGGCCAGCTCGGCCCGGTAGCGGGTCACGGCCTGCTCGGCGAGGTCCATCTCCTGGCGGGCGGCCCGGCCTTCCAGGACCAACGATTCGTGCTCCTGGCGGCGCAGGTCCTCGGCCGCGAAGGCGGCGGTGGCCGTCTCCGCCCGGGTTCGGGCGGCGTCGGCCGCGCCCGTCTCCTCGGCGGCCACCACCTCGGACGCGTCGGCCCGGGCGGCGCTGTCGGCGGCGTCGGTCTGCAGCTGGTCGAGGTCGGCCAGCATGGCCCGCAGCCGCTTGTGATCCTCCGCCATGTCCCGGGCGTCCTTGCGGGCGGCGTCGCGGGCGGTGTCGAGGGGGGTGATGCCCAGCAGTTGCAGCACCAGCCGGCGCCGGTCGGCGGGGGAGTGGTTCGAGAAGGCGGCCAGCTGCTTCTGCTCCGTGAACACCGACGCCCGGAACGCCCCGTCGTCCATCCCCAGCACCGACTCCACGTAGCGCTCGGCGTCGCGGGTCCCGGTCGACATCAGGGCCCCGTCGCAGTGGGCTTCCACGGTGACGTTGGAGTTGATGCCCTTCAGGGTGCGGCGGACCAGGTAGAGGTGGCCCTCGTGCTCGAACTCCACCTCGGTGACGCAGTCGCCGCCCACCCCGGCCGAGCGGATCTGGTCCTTGGTGGTCCGGGCCTTGCCCCACAGGGTGAACAGGATGGCTTCGAGAAGGGTGGACTTGCCCGCCCCGTTGGGCCCGTAGATGCCGACCAGGCCGGGCGGCAGCTCGAGATCCAGCTCGTGCTCGTAGACCCGGAAGTTGCGCAGGTACAGGCGCTTGATCAGCACGCGGCGGCTCCCCCGGCGGGCTGCTCGCCGCCGGTGATGGCCCGGTCCAGGTACTCGTGGCCGAGCAGCCGGACCCGGTCGCGGTCCAACCCGGTCAGGTCCTGGCCGGCGACGTAGGTGTCCCACTGCGACCCCAGGCCGCTGACGGTGGGTAGCTCGGCCCGCAGCGCCCGCGACACGAACGACGGCTCCAGCTTCAGGTGCAGCCCGGCCCGGGCCGAGTCGCGGATGGCGTGGTGGTCGAGCAGCCGCCAGACGTCGGGGTCCACGCTCTCGACGTAGAGGCGGCCGACCGCCCCCTCGGCGATGGTGGAGGCCCTCTCGAGGAGCCGGTCCTGCAGCTCGCCGGGGGAGAGCCCGAGGGCGTACACCGACTCCAGCGTCACCAGAGGACGCCGGCCGGCGAGCGGCACGTGCCGGCAGGCCCCGGTGTCGGTGTCGAGCACCACGATGCCCTTGGGCTGGTCGGGGTCATCGGCGAAGGTGAACGAGTCGGGAGCCCCGGCGTACCACATCCCGTCCGCCACCCGGGCGAAGGTGTGGTAGTGGCCGAGGAGCACCAGGTCCGACTGGAGCAGCCCGGCGTCCACCTCGATTTCGTTGATGTCGGCGTAGCGCGGCTGCAGCTGGGTGATGCGGGGATGGGTGAGCAGCAGGTTGGTCACCCCCGGGACCCGCTGGCGGGCGGCCTCGCCCAGAGCGTCGAGCGCGGCGTCCACGGTCAGGGTCTGGGGGACGGCGTGGATCACCAGGCCGGGCAGGTCGAAGCGCTCGTAGGCCAGGCGGTGGGCGAAGTGCATCTCCGGGAAGGTGTCCGCCAGGGTCGAGTACGGGCTGCCCTTGCCCGGCAGCCGGGGGGTGTCGTGGTTGCCGGTGATGATGGCCGCCAGCACCCCGTGGTCGCGGATCCGGCTGAGCGCCCGCTGCGCCACCCGGTAGGACCGGTAGGTGGGCCGGGGATGGTCGAAGATGTCGCCGAGCCAGATGACCAGGTCCGGCTGCTGCTCCAGGGCCAGGTCGACGGCGGCCTCGAAGGACCGCTCGAAGTCGAACTCCCGTTGGTTCACCCCGCCCTCGGTCGTGTGGGGCAGGTACGACCGGCCCAGGTGGGCGTCCCCGATGGCGGCGATTCGCATGCTTCCAGGAAACCAGAGAGGTGAGACGAATACCAAGGATGTGATTTATCCTCGGGTGCGTGACCGGCCCGGGATGGTCCGCCGAGGAGGAGTACCGGATCCGCCGGCGGCGTCGGCGGGGGATCCGGTCGGCGGCCTGGCTGGTGGCTCTGGCCACGGCCGCCGGCGGGAGCTGGTTGGCGGCGTCGGCGGCCGGCGTCGTCGGCGTCAGCGGGGCTTCCGGCCTGCCCGGCCTGTCGGGGCTGTCCAATCTGTCCGGTCTGTTCGGATTGTCTGGCCGGACGGGGGCACTGGGGGGCGCCGTCGCCCTGTGGGCGACGGCGGCGACCACCGTCCTTCTGCTCCGCTGGCGAGGCTTCGGCGGCCGCGACGTCGAGCGGTGGCAGCGGGGATCCGAAGGGGAGACCCGCACGGCGTCGGCCCTGGCGCGGCTGCCCGCCCGGAGCTGGGCGCTACGCCACGATCTGCGCATACCGGGGAGCCGGGCCAACGTCGACCACGTGGTGGTAGGCCGGAGCGGCATCTGGGTGGTGGACACCAAGACCACCCGGGCCCCGGTCAGGGCCGCCTGGCGGAGCGTGCGGTTCGGGAGCCGGCGCCTGGACACGGCCAGCCTCCGGTGGGAGTCGGAGGTGGTCGCCGACCGGCTCCAAGCGGTGCTCGGGTGGCCGGTCGCCGGTGCGGTGCGACCGGTGGTCTCGGTGCACGGCGAGGGCCTGCGCCGCCGGGGTGGTCGCGCCGGTGGCGTCCCGGTGGTCGCCGGCGATCGTCTGGTCCGGCGGATCCGGAGAGGCCGTCGCCGGTTGAGGAGAAGCGAGGTGGCCGCCGTGGCGGAGGCCCTCGACGTGGCCTTCCCGCCTGGCGGGTCGGCCTCGTCGGGTCCCGGACCTCGGCGGTCGCGGCGCGCCGGGGGGTATTCGGCAAGAATGACGCCCGTAATTTCGGATGGGGCTGGGAGGTCCTATGGCTGAGACCGGCTCGGCGCCGGCCGCGCCCGCGGAGGCCACGCCCGCGGCGACGGTGATTCCACTCCGTGACGGCCCGTCGGGGCTCGAGGTTCTGATGCTGCGGCGCAACTCCCGGGGCGCCTTCGGCGGCATGTGGGTGTTCCCCGGCGGCCAGGTCGACCCTGGCGATCTGCCCGGGCACCCGGCGGCAGGTGACGAGATCTCGGCGGCCCGCCAGGCGGCTGTACGCGAGGCGATGGAGGAGGCGGGCATCGAGCTGGACCCTTCGAGCCTGGTGGTCCTCTCGTTCTGGATGCCGCCGCCCGAGGCGCCCCGGCGCTTCGCCACCTGGTTCTTCGTGGCCCCGGCCGTCGAGGAGGCGGATGTGGTCGTCGACCAGGGGGAGATCCACGAGCACCGCTGGTTCAGCCCCGACGGCGCCATGGCCGCCCGGCAGGCGGGGGAAATCGAACTGGCCCCCCCGACCTACACCACGCTGTGGTGGCTGGGCCAGCACCTGGACACGAACGCCGTGCTGGAGGCCGCCGGATCGAGGGCTCCGGAGCGCTTCGAGACCCACGTGGCCATGAGCGCCGACGGCGCCATCCGGGCCACCCTGTGGGCCGGCGACGCCGGATACGAGGATGGGGACCTCGAGCGGCCCGGCCCCCGCCGGCGCCTGGTGATGGACCCGGCGGGCTGGCGGGTCGAGATCCAGTCGTGACGGCCGTGGCCGGTCGGCGGGCGAGGGCGGCGCGGTAGCCGGGCCGGCGGGACGGATCTGTATTCTCCGGCGGTGGCACCTGCTCGACCCCTCCGCTTCGACCCGATCCTGGAGGCCCGCCGGCTATGGGTGGAACACGGCTGGGAGGGCGCCGCTCCCGGGATGGCTGCCGTCACGTCGGTCATCCGGGCGCAGCAGATATTCATGGCCCGGGTGGACGCCGCCCTGCGCCCGTTCAACCTGAGTTTCGCCCGCTACGAGCTGCTGATGGTCCTGCTGTTCAGCCGGCGGGGGGCGCTGCCGCTCAACAAGCTGGGCTCCCGGCTGCAGGTCCATCCCACCAGCGTCACCAACGCGGTCGACCGCTTGGAACACCAGGGGTACCTGCGCCGGCTACCCCATCCCACCGACGGCCGGACCACGCTGGCGGAGATCACCCCAGAGGGGCGCAAGGTGGCCGGCGACGCCACCGCAGCCCTCAACACCGAGGTGTTCGAGCAGCCGGGGCTGGACCCGGCCGGAGTGGAGGAGCTGGTGGAGATCCTGGGCCGGCTGCGGCTGGGAGCCGGCGACTTCGAGGTTCCGGTCGAGGACGGCGCGGATCCCGGCGGGGAAGGCGTGGACGGGGCGGCGGTGGGCTGAGCGGCCGGCTGGCCTGTGTCGGCGGCGGTCTTTGTGTGCAGTCAGTCACGCTATACGCGACCTGAGTGCACACAATCAGCCCGGCTGGCCCTGGCCGGGCCGGTGGGCGCGCAGGTCCCAACAACCGCCGCCGGCGTACCGCCGGCGGTAAGCACCGCAACCGGCTTCGCCGGTCACGGCGCTGCCCCACCCAGCTACCGCCCCGGTGCGTCCGACCGATCCTTCAGAGCCGATTGCCAAAGGTGGGCGATCGGTGCGCAGCCGCGCCGCCCATCCGCCCGGCCACGACACGGTGTGGACAGACGCAGCGCCATCGCCGCCCGGAACCGGCGGGCCTCCGGGAAGGACCACAGCCGGCGGGGCATCGACCCCGACACGCCCGCCGGAGCCGGCGGCCGGCGGCCGGCCGGCGCTCAGTCCACCAGCGCGGAGACGTGCGCCGCCGCCGCCGGCCGGGCGGCCGGCGGGGGAGTCACCCGGGACAGCAGCTCGGAGTACAGGTGGACGTGGGCGGGGACGGCGAAGGGGGCGGACAGGTTGACGATCAGGCACTCGCCGGGCATGAGGGTCTGGATCTCGGCGCTCTGGGCGCTGATGTCCTGCTTGGCCGACGCCCTGAGCATGTTGCGGTCCTTCTCGTCGGCGAGGCCGAGGATGAAGAAGGTGTTGAACTGGCTGAGCAGCTCGTCGTCGAGCAGCTTGGGCTGCTGGGTGACGGCGCAGAGGCCCACCCCGAACTTGCGCCCCTCCCGGGCCACCCGGGGGAAGACGTTCGACTCCCGGTCGGTGCGGGCGCCCAGCACCCGCTGGGCCTCTTCCAGGGCGATCGACACCACCGGCATGCGGGAGTGGCGGTCCGGGTCGTCCAGATAGGCGGCCTGCCAGGTCTCGAGGACCCGGCGGGCCAGAAAAGAGCCGACCAGCACCTCCTCGGTCGAGCCCAGGCCCGACACGTCCACCAGCACCACCTTGCCGGCCAGGAGGTCGTCGATCATGCGACCGCCGGCCGAGACCGACGGGTCGGCGGAGACGCAGCGCAGGTCGACGATGCGCCGGGCCCGGCGGTGCACGACCTGCAGGGTGCTGAGGGCCACCCGGGCCGACAGCTCCACGTCCCGGAAGCCGGCCAGGTCCTCCAGCTGGGCGAACTCGGCCATCCAGCCCAGGCCCTCGTGCGAGGAGCGGCTGTAGTGGCGCTCCAGCTCGTACAGCGCCTCCTCCTGCGGCCGGCTCCACTCGTAGGCCGTCCGCAGGTCGTCGACGGTCAGCTCCGCCAGCGAGATGCGAAGCGCCGTCGAGCCCGGCAGCGACCGGTTGGCGAAGACCCGCAGCGACTCCGCCGCCCACGGGTGGCGGCCCAGGGCGGTGCGGTACTCGCCGTGTGGGTCGATCAGCAGCAGGGCGTAGCGGCCGTTGGCCTGCATGACGCCCGAGGCCAGCACCTGCATCAGGTTGGACTTGCCCATGCCGGTGGTGGCGAACACCCCGACGTGGGAGGCCAGGGACCGGCCGGGGATCCCCACCTCGAAGTCGACGACGCTCTCCCCGCTGCGCAGCTGCCCGAGCGGCAGGTCGCCCATCCGTTCCCGCAGGAACGCGAAGTCCTCGGCGGTGGGGGCGACCACGGCGGAGAACTGCGTGGGCAGGCTCTTCGGCTTGCGGAACACCGTGCGGGCCCCGCCGGAGCCGGGAACGGCCGGTGCCAGGTAGCCCAGACAACGGCACTCCGCGATCCGGTAGGTCCGCCTCTCCTGCTCGTGGAGCGGGTGGAGGCCCGGCTCGCCCCGGGCGTCGTCGGCCAGGAGGGTGCCGGCCACCCGCTCCGCCCACCCCGGCTCGCGGTGCTCGGTGCCGTAGGTGACGTCCACCACCCGGAACAGGTACCGCCGGTCGGTCGCCTCGTCGACCGCCACCAGCAGCTCGCCGATGAACAGGTCCTCGTCGGGGGCCGCCCGGAACAGCCCCTCCAGGACGTTCCGCCCGTACAGCCGGCCCCGACTGGCCGGTGGGATGGTCGGTGAGGCGGTCGGTGAAGTCACGGCGGAAGAACCTAGGACCTCTCCATCAGCCGGTGGCGGTCGGCGAAGGCCCGGTCCCGGAGGTCGACCGGTACACCTGAGCGGTAGAACACCTAATCGATGCGGCTCCACACCTCGTCGCGCACCCACCTCGGGCAGGCGGCCAGACGGTCGGCGGACGACAACGGGTACGGGTAGCCGGGGAAGGCGGCGTCGTCGCACAGGGCCGACAGGCGCCCGAGCGCCGCCGCCGGGTCGGCCGATCCGGGCAGGTCCACCCGGAAGGCGAAACGGGCGGCCGGGTCCAGCCGGGCGACCACCACCTGCGAGCCGGGGCCGGCGTCCGGAGAGAAGCGGGCCACCGGCGCCCACCACAGGTCGCGGGGGCCGACCACCGAGGCGGCCAGGCCCTCGAGGACGCCGAGCAGGGGAGCGCCGCCCCACGACAGCGACGTGTGCTTGGTCACCCCCATCAACGTGACGTCCCGGTCGGCGGCCACGTCCAGCAGGTCGGCCATCCACCCGGGGGCGACCCGCCAGTCCGGTTGCAGGTCGCCGTCCACCAGGACCACCGCCCCCGGGGCCGCCTCCAGCACGGCGGAGCGCGCCGCCGACCACTCGCCCCACTCCCTGAGCAGGTTGACGTCGACCGAGCAGTCCGCCGCCAGCGGGGCCCCGGCGGCCAGCAGGGCGGAGCGCGCCGCCGCCTCCTCGCCCAGCCCCACCAGGGCCGCCTGCAGGGGCAGGGCCCGCTCCACGACGGCGCGGCCCTCGGACCAGCACACCTGCGACGCCCGGGTCACGTACACCTGCAGGCAGCGGGCGTCGGCCACCAGGGCCTGCCCGCCGTCGACCGCCCAGGCCTCCGCCGGCGCCGCGCCCCGGGTGAGGCCCCGCACCGACAGCGACGGCTCGAAGATCAGCGACCCGCCGGAGGGGTCCCGCAGGCCCCCGCCGGGGGACGTCAGGAGCGACACCAGGCGGCCCGCCACCTGGTCTATCGACCGCTCCGGATGCGATAGCTCCGCCATGAGGGAAGAATGTTTACATGCCCCGGGCCATTTGGAGCGGATCGGTGAGCTTCGGTCTCGTCAACGTGCCGGTCAAATTGACCACCGCCACCTCCACGAAGGACGTCCGCTTCCACCAGCTGCACGACGCCGACAACGGCCGCATCAACCAGAAGCGGGTCTGCTCCCTCGACGGCGAGGAGGTGGAGTTCAGCCACATCGTCAAGGGCTACGACCTCGGAGGCGGTCGCTACGTGGTCGTCGAGCCGGAGGAGCTGGCGGCCATCGACATCGAGGCCACCCGCAACATCGACATCGAGGAGTTCGTCGACCTGGCCGAGATCGACCCGGTCTACTTCGAGAAGTCCTACTACCTGGTTCCCGACGGCCGGGCGGAGAAGCCCTACGCCCTGCTGGTGGAGACCATGCAGCGGTGCGGCAAGGTGGCGCTGGGGCGGTTCGTGCTGCGGACCAAGCAGTACCTGGCCGCCCTGCGGGCCCGCGACGGGGTGTTGGTGCTCTCGACGATGCTCTACGCCGACGAGGTGGTCGACCCGGGCACGCTGGAGGTGCCCACCGCCGCCGACACCGCGCCCAGCGAGCGGGAGCTGAGCATGGCGGCGCAGCTGGTGGAGTCGCTCAGCGTCCCGTTCGACCCGGCCAAGTACCACGACGAGTACCGGGAGAAGGTGCTGGCCATGATCGAGGCCAAGGCCGAGGGCGAGGTCATAACCCAGCCGGAGCCGGCCGTCGAGGCCGCCCCGGTGGTCGACCTCATGGCCGCCCTGGAGGCCAGCCTGGCCCGGGCCAAGCAGTCTGCGTGAACATCGAGGTCGGCGGGCGCCTGCTCAGCGTCTCCAACCGCGACAAGGTGTTCTGGCCCGACACCGGCTTCACCAAGGGCCGGCTCCTCGACTACTACGAGGCCGTGGCCGAAGTGATGGTCCCCCACCTGGCCGGCCGCCCGGTCACGTTGAGGAGATGGCCCGACGGGGTGAAGGGCCAGACCTTTTTCCAGAAGAACGCCCCGAAGCACCGGCCGGAGTGGATCGCCACGGTCCGCCTGGGCGACGTCGACTACCTGAGGCTGGACGAGCCGGCGGCGCTGGTGTGGGCGGCCAACCTGGCGGCCATCGAGATCCATCCCGGCCTGGCCCGGGCGCCCGACCTCGAGCGGCCCACGGCGGTGGTGTTCGACCTGGACCCGGGCCCGCCGGCGGACATCCTGACCTGCTGCCGGGTGGCGCAGATCCTCCGCGGCTACCTGGGCCGCCTGGGCCTGCAGGCGTGGCCGAAGACGTCGGGCAGCAAGGGCCTGCAACTCTACGTTCCCCTCAACGGTGACAGTACATATGACGACACCCGCCCGTTCGGGCTGGCCCTGGCCCACCTGGCCGAGGCCGAGCACCCGGATCTGGTCGTCTCGGTGATCGATCGGTCGCAGCGGCGGAAAAAGGTGCTGATCGACTGGGCTCAGAACGCCCCTTCCCGCACGACCGTGGCGGCCTACTCGGTCCGGGCCCTCGACCGGCCGAGCGTCTCAACCCCGGTCACCTGGGACGAGCTCGACGAGGCCCTGCGGCGGGACCGGGCGGGGCTGCTCCGGTTCTCGCCCGAGGAGGTGCTGGCCCGGGTGCAGGAGAGGGGCGACCTGATGGCTCCGGTGCTGGAGGCCCGCCAGGAGCTGCCGGAGATCAGAACGTGATTCCGGACAGGTCCGGATACCACCGGGCCGCCCGTTCCGAAGCCACCTTCCAGCGGTCCCGCTGGGGGTCCCGGCCGCTCGGCTCCACCACCTCCTTGGGGGACCAGGCGTCGGCGATGTCGTCCAGGCCCGCCCACACCCCCGAGGCCAGGCCGGCCAGATAACCGGCTCCCAGGGTGGTGGCCTCCAGTTCCCGCGAGACCTGCACCGGGCGGCCGCAGGCGTCGGCCAGCGCCTGCACGAACACCCGGTTGGCGCTCATGCCCCCGTCGACCCGCAGGGCGTCGATGCGCACGCCGGTGTCGGCTTCTGTGGCTTCGAGCAGGTCGGCGCCCGAGTGGGCCACCCCTTCGAGGACGGCCCGGGTGATGTGGGCCCGGTTGGTGCCCCGGGTTATGCCGAACAGCGCCCCCCGGGCCCCGAAGTCCCACTGGGGGGTGCCGTAGCCGAGCAGCGCCGGCACCATGACCACGCCGCCCGTGTCGTCGCACGACGCGGCCAGCTCCTCCGACTCGGCGGCGCTGGAGATGAGCTGCATGTCCTCCACCAGCCAGTCGACGGCGGTGCCGGCGGCCAGCATGATGGCCTCGCTGCCCCAGGTGACCCGGCCCCCCGCCTGCCAGGCGACGATGGGGAAGCAGCCGTGGTCGCTGCGCTCGGACTTCTCCGGCTGCTGCTCGCCGAGGCAGATGTCGAGCATCCCGCCGGTCCCGAAAGTGGCCTTGGCCAGGCCCCGGCGGGTGCACCCCTGGCCTACCAGCGAGGCCTGCTGGTCGCCGACGAGGGAGCAGAGGGGCAGATCGCCGGGCAGGGCCGACGCCACCGCCAGTTGTCCGGTGGAGTCGACGATGCGCGGCAGCCACTCCTCCCGGATGCCGAGCTTGTCGAGGGCGTCGGCACGCCATCCCGCCTTCGCCATGCTGTACAGCCCGGTGACGGCGGCGTTGGTGGCGTCGGTGACGTGGCTGCGGCCGCCGGTCAGGACCCACGCCATCCAGCTATCGACGGTGCCCAGTCGGATGTCGGTGCGGCCCGGGTTCTGCTGCACCTGCCAGGCGAACTTGGTCGCCGACTCGCTCGGGGAGAAGCGCAGCCCCTCGGCCTGCAGCTCCAGGCAGGTGCCGACGGTTCGCAGGTCCTGCCAGCCCAGGCCGGGGCCGAGCGGGGCTCCGGTGCCGGCGTCCCAGGCCACCGTCGACGCCCGCTGGGTCGTCACCCCGACGGCCGTCGGCGCTCCGCCGGCCGCCTCCAGCGTCTGGCGGGCCACCTCCAGGGCGGCGGCGGCCACGGCGGCCGGGTCGAACTCCACCAGCCCGGCCATGGGCACCTCCGGTGGCAGGGCCCGACGGTGGACGTGGTGGACGGTGCTGTCTTCGTGGACGACGGCGGCCCGGACACTGCTGGTGCCGACGTCTATAACCAGGATGCTCAAGGTGTGCTGGGTCCCTCCCCGAACGGGCTCGTGAGTCCGAGCTTGCCGGGGTTGAGTATGCCGCGCGGGTCGAGGGCGTCCTTGACCGACTGCAGGACGGCCAGGGCGTCGCCCAGGTGGGGCCGCATGTAGCCGGCCCGGTTCAGGCCGATGCCATGGTGGTGGGAGATGGCCCCGCCGGCGCGGATGGTCGGGTCGGTCACGGCGTCGAAGGCCCGCCGGTAGAAGGTCTCGGCGGCGTCGGCCGTGGCGTTGTCGGGTCGGCCGGCGAAGGTGAAGTACAGGCAGGCGCCGTCGGGGTAGGCGTGGGACTGGTGGGCCGAGGCGGCGATGATGCCCTCCACCGCCATGAGCTCCTCCACCGCCCGCTCGTAGATGCCGGGCAGCGCCGCCCACGAGCCGGCGATCTCCACGGTGTCGGCGACGATCCCGGCCCGGACCAGGGACTCGAGGGCGGGCAGCGAGTTGCGGTGCTCCAGCCAGCGGGCGGGCAGGCCGTCGTCGAGCTGGGCGGCGGCCGCGCACTCCTCGGCCACGACGCCCATGACCGCCCCGACCAGGCCGGGGTCGCCCTCGTCGATGACGATGAGGACGGCGGTGTCCTCGGCGTCGAACTGGCGGGCCGACTCGGCCGGGTCGTACAGGCGCAGCACGGCCGGGGTGGCGCCCCGGCGGAGGATGCGCCGGCAGGCGTCGAGGCCGCCGGCGAAGCTGGCGAAACCGTACGCCGCCCGCATCTCCGCCGCCGGCACCGGGTGGGCCCGCAGCCGGGCCTCGGTGATGATCCCGAGCGTCCCCTCCGACCCGGCGAACAGCTGGTTCAGGTCCGGGCCGGTGGCCGCCCTCGGCGACGAGCCGCCGGTGCGGACCAGGCGCCCGTCGGCCAGCGCCACCTCCAGGCTGACCACCATGTCCTCGATCTTCCCGTACCTGGTCGAGTACTGGCCGGCGCCCCGGCAGGCGATCCAGCCGCCGACGGTGGACAGGGCGATCGACTGCGGCCAGTGGCCCAGGGTGAGGCCGTGGCCGTCCCGCAGCTCCTGCTCGAAGCGGTCACCGAAGGTGCCGGCCCGCACGTCGACCAGCAGGGAGTCGGAGTCGACGTCCACGATGCCGTCCAGCCCGGTCAGGTCGACCGACACGCCGCCGAAGAGGGGGATGCTGCCGCCGCAGACCCCGCTGGCCCCGGCGAAGGCGGTCACCGGCACCCCGGCGTCGTTGCACACCCGCAGGACGTCGGCGACCTCGCCGGCGGAGCCGGGGCGGGCCACCACCGCGGGCAGGGCCGGGGCGGTGTCCTCGACCGCCCACACGGTGGACAGCGGCCACCAGTCGCGCCCGGCCTCCACCCGGTCGCCGTCGTCGAGCGAGACCTGCGGGCAGACGTCACGGAGGCGACCGAGGGTGGCGTCGTCGACCTCCACCCGGGTCAGGCCGGCGAAGCGGGCGGGGCGGGCGGCCGCCTCGCCGGTCAGGGGGGCGGGGAGGGGGGATCTCACGACACGGCCCGGCTGTGGTCGGCGCCGGCGGCGGCGGTGCCGGCGGTGCCGGCGCCCTCTGCGGCCAGCTCCGCTTCGATCTCCGCGGCGAACGCCTCGACCTGGCGGTCCCGTTCGGCGTCGTCCCAGCCCAGCTCGGCGCCGAGCAGGTCGGCGACGGTCGGCGCGGCGGCCAGCGCCGCCGCCCGGTCCAGGATCTGCGCCCGGGTACGGCGAGCCAGCACGTCGCTGACCGTGAGGGCCATCTCCTGGCGGGCGGCGTACACCACCTCCGCCTTGATGTACGGCAGATGGGGGGACAGAGGCTCCGCCAGCCCGCCGCTCTCGGCGCACAGCGCCAGGACCGCCCCGGTCTCGCTGCCGTGGCGGCCGGCCAGGTGGGCGAAGGTGGCGTCGTCGATGCCCAGCCGGCGGGCGTCGGCCACCGCCTCGGTGGGTGGCCGCCCCCGGTTGCCGCCCCCGACGAGGGTCAGCCGGCTGGTGACCGACGGCTTGAACCCCGACGCGCGGTCCAGGCGCCGGCGCAGCCCGAGGGCGGCGGCGTTGAGGGCGTCGCCGACCACGTGGGCGCCCTTCCCCCGGCCGGCGAAGGGGGTGCCGGCGGAGAGGAGGGCGTCGACCGTGTCGGCCGCCATTTTTCTGTACGTGGTGAGCTTGCCGCCGGTGACGGTGACCAGCCCGTTGGCGGAGATGTTGACCCGGTGGCGGCGCGACAGGTCGGCGGTGCGGGCGCTGTTGGCGTCGCTGATCAGGGGTCGCAGCCCGGCCCAGGTGGCGGTCACGTCGGCGGGGGTCAGATCGGCCGAGGTCCAGGCGTTGACCGCCTTCAGCACGTAGTCGACGTCTTCGGGGGTGCAGCGCGGCTGGTCGAGGGGACCGTCGTAGTCGGTGTCGGTGGTCCCGATGTAGGTGTAGCGCCCCGGCCCGGCCGGGCCGGCGGCCTCGTCGGCGGCCCAGGGCACCACGAAGATCGACCGCTTGTCGCCGGGGACGGCCAGCACCGAGGCGTAGTCGCAGGGGAGCCGGTCGGAGCGCACGGTGAGGTGGATCCCCTTCGCCGGCCGGATCGACACGCCGGCGTCGCCGCCCGCCGGGGTGAGGTGGCCGACCCGCTCCGACCAGACGCCGCCGGCGTTGACCACCGTGCGGGCCCGCACCAGGGTGCCGTCCGCCAGCCGGGCTCCGCTGATCCGGCCGGCCTCCTCGACCAGGGCCTCCACGGGCGAGTAGTTCGCCACCGCGGCGCCGTGGGCGGCCGCGGTGCGGGCCAGGGCGAGGGTGAGCCGGGCGTCGTCGGCCTGGGCATCCCAGTAGAGGAACGACGCGACCAGGCGGTCCGTGCGCAACACCGGGAAGTGGGCGAGGGCCTCGGAGGCGTCGACGCGGCGGTGTTTCTTGCCGATGCGCAGCCCACCGGTCACGTCGTAGAGCCACAGCGCCGTGGAGTACGCCTTGGCCACGCTGCGCGTCACCATCCCGTCCCGGCCGAACAGCGGGATCAGGAACGGCAGGGGATGGACCAGGTGGGGGGCGTTGCGGATGAGCCGCTGGCGCTCGTGCAGCGCCTCGTAGACCAGCAGGTAGTCGTGCTGTTGCAGGTAGCGCAGGCCGCCGTGGATGAGCTTGGACGACTTCGACGACGTGCCCGAGCCGAAGTCGCCGGCCTCGACCAGCGCCGTGGCCAGGCCGCGGGTGGCGGCGTCGAGGGCCACCCCGCAGCCGGTCACGCCCCCGCCGATCACCAGCACGTCGAACTCCTCCTCGCCCAGGCGGCGGAGGGCCCGCCGGCGGTCGAAGCCCGCCTCGGGGGCGCCGGCGTTCGGGGCGGGGCCGTCCAGCGGGGCGGCGGGGGGGCCGGCGGACCGGGTGGGGGCGGCGGGCGGGTCGGCTGAGGGAGGCCCCGGGGGCCGGTGCGTTCCAGGCACGACGGTCAAGCTACCCACTGGTCGGGGAGTGCGGGCGGAACCGGCCGGCCGGCCCGGTGCTGGCTGGGGCTGGCTGCGCGGTGCTGGCT
>JAKAXG010000036.1 GCA_021827225.1 Actinomycetes bacterium
GTGGCCGAGATCAACCTGGCCGAGGGGGACTGGGTCTTCTTCGAGCACCACGTGATGCTGTGGAAGGACGAGGGGACCCCGCTCAGCGCCATGAACACCGGTGGGGGCCTGAAGCGGATGCTCGGCGGGATGCCCCACGTCATATCGATCGCCTCCGGACCGGGGCGGGTGGCGTTCTCCCGTGACGCGTCCGGAGAGGTGGTGGTCCTGCCCCTGCACCCGGGGATGGAGATGGACGTCCGCGAGCACGCCTTCCTGGTGGCCTCCCACTCGATCAGCTACAGCTTCGAGCGCATCAAGGGCATGACCAACGTCCTTCACGGCGAGGGCATGTACATGGACCGGTTCGTCACCTCGGGCGAGCAGGGCATCCTGCTCCTGCACGGCTACGGCAACGTGTTCGAGCGGACCCTGCAGGACGGGGAGAAGATCCTGGTCGAGCCCGGCGGGTTCCTCTACAAGGATTCGTCTGTGGCCATGAACACCGTCCAGCAGAACCTGCGGACCGGGATCATGCGCCACGGCATGTACCTGGCGGAAATGACCGGCCCGGGCCGGGTGGGGATCCAGTCCATGTACGTCCACCACGCCAGCGCCTAGTGACCGAAAGGGACCACGTGAGCGACGCCGGCACCACCTACACCTGCCGCTACTGCCGCCAGCCGGGCGACCCCGCCGCCATGAGCTGCCCCCACTGCGGCGCCCCCGTCGACGTGACGAGGGAGGTCAGCCGGTCAGGGTGGCAGGAGCAGCCGCCGATCCGGGACATGGCCCGCATCCAGTTCGGAGCCTCGACCTGCCAGATCGAGGGCTCCAACGTCCCGACCGCCGATTTCAACCTGCGGGGGCAGGAGTGGGTGTACTTCTCGCACCACACCGTTCTCTGGGCCGAACCGGGCATCAACATGCAGACCATGCCCATGGCCGGTGGGTGGAGCCGGATGCGCTCCGGGATGCCGCTGGTGATGCTCCAGGCGACCGGTCCCGGCCACCTGGCGCTGTCCGAGGACGCGCCCGGCGAGATAGTCGCCCTGCCGCTGCAGCCGGGGCAGTCGGTGCAGGTGCGCGAGCACCGGTTCCTGGCCGCGACCGGCAACGTCAACTACACCTGGCACCAGTCGGGGATCTGGTTCGTCACCGGATCGGGGGACGACGCCGAGACCCACTTCCCGCTGGGCTACAACGTCGACGTCTTCTCGGCCTCCGCCACTCCCGGTCTGCTCCTGTTGCATTCGCCGGGGAACACCTTCATCAGGGACCTGGCCGACGGGGAGACCATCTGTATCCAGCCGACCGCTCTGCTCTACCGGGACCCGACGGTGGGCATGGCCCTGCACCTGGAGTACCCGAACCCCGGGAACATGGTGTGGGGCTACGGCAACTTCAGCTACCGCCAGGTGTGGCTGAGGTTGTGGGGTCCGGGCCGGGTGGCCGTCCAGTCGGTGTTCGAGCGGCCCGAGGGCAGCGAGGCCATCACCAACAGCTCACCGGCGACGGTGGCCCGCTGGTAGCCCGACCGGCGCCGGCCGTGCTAGCATCCCCGGAGATGTACGGCTTCGAGACCACCGGACTCCTCCTTCTGCTGTAGGCGGGCACCACATATCGGTGCTCGCCGAAACCTCCTGTGCCCCCGGGCCAGGAGGTTTTTTCGTTTCCCGACCCGACCTGAGGTTCACAGATGGCTTATCAGTACCCCACCCCCTGCGACATGCCCCACGAGCGCTACAAGCCGTTCCGGCCCTTCGAGCTGGCCGGCATCAGCGACTTCCGGCGGACCTGGCCTGACCGGCACCTCGAGCGGGCGCCCATCTGGTGCAGCGTGGACCTGAGGGACGGCAACCAGGCCCTGATCGACCCGATGGACCCGCCCCGCAAGCTGCGCTTCTTCGAGACGCTGGTGGGGATGGGTTTCAAGGAGATCGAGGTGGGATTCCCGGCCGCGTCCCAGCCGGACTTCGACTTCATCCGCCAGATCATCGAGGAGGACCGCATCCCCGACGATGTGGCCATCCAGGTGCTGGTCCAGTGCCGGCCGGAGCTGATCGAGCGGACCTTCGAGGCCATCGCCGGGGCCCGCCACGCCATAGTGCACTTCTACAACTCCACCAGCGTCCTGCAGCGGCGGGTGGTCTTCGGCCTGGACAGGGGCGGCATCACCGACATCGCCACCAGCGCCGCCCGGCTGGTGAAGAAGTACGAGCAGACCATCCCCCAGACGAGGGTCAGCTACGAGTATTCCCCTGAGAGCTTCACCGGCACCGAGCCCGACTACGCGGTGGAGATCTGCGCCGCCGTCATGGACGTGATCGACCCGGACCGGGACAACAAGATCGTCATCAACCTGCCCAACACGGTGGAGATGTTCGGGCCCAATGTGTACGGCGACGTCATCGAGTACGTGCACCGGAACCTGCCCCGCCGCGAAGCTGTCACTTTGAGCGTGCATCCCCACAACGACAGGGGCACCGCGGTGGCCGCGGCGGAACTGGCCCAGCTGGCCGGCGCCGACCGGGTGGAGGGGACCCTGTTCGGCAACGGTGAGCGGACCGGCAACGTCGATGTGGTCACGCTGGCTCTGAACCTCATGACCGAAGGCATCGACCCGAAGCTCGACCTGCACGACATCGATCACCTGCGCCAGGTGGCCGAGTACTGCAACCGTCTGCCGGTGCACCCCCGCCACCCCTACGCCGGGGACCTGGTCTACACCGCCTTCTCCGGCTCCCACCAGGACGCCATCAAGAAGGGGATGGGAGCCCTGCCGGAGGGCTACGGACAGTGGGAGGTTCCGTACCTGCCCATCGACCCGAAGCACGTGGGCCGGACCTACGAGGCCATCATCCGGGTCAACAGCCAGTCCGGCAAGGGCGGGGTGGCCTACCTGATGGACTTCGAGCACAACCTGGACCTGCCCCGCGGCCTGCAGGTCGAGTTCTCCAAGACCGTCCAGGCCATCACCGAGGCGAGCGGGACCGAGATCAAGCCGGGTGAGCTGTGGGACGCCTTCACCTCCAGCTACCTGCCCGATGACGCCGGGATCCGGTTCATCTCGAGCGAGGTGTCCTCGAATGAAAAAGGGACCTCGGTCGTGGCCCAGGTCCTCGTCGACGGGCAGCACCGTACGATCACCGGTCAGGGGAACGGCCCGGTCGACGCCCTGGTCAACGGGCTGCGGGCGGAACTGTCCCTGGAGATGACCGTCGACGACTACCACGAGCACGCCCTCACCTCAGGGGCGGAGGCCAGCGCCGCCGCCTACGTGCAGGCAACCGGCCCGGGCGGTGTGCAGCTGTGGGGGGTGGGCATCCACTCCAGCATCCTCGATGCCACCCTCGCCGCGGTCATCTCGGCGGCCAACCGCATGAGAGACAACGTGCTGGATCGCCAGTAGGCTGGACAGCCATGTCCATGCCGACCTCCGAAGAGCAAGCCCCGCCCCGCGGTCACGTCCGGGTCGTGTACCTCGGCCCGGTGGCGCCGCACTGGCGGGTCGACTCCGACTTCGGGGAGCGCCCGGTCATCGAGGATTTCAGGCAGCGGGCCCTGGCCCGGCTGCTCCTGCTTCCCCCGCACGACCCCCAGTTCCGCCGGAACCGGGAGCGGGTGATCCGCGACGCCGAGCGGGAGAACCTCCTCCTTGACTGGGATCTCGGCAACCCGGAGGAGGAAAGCGGCTCCTAGGGACCAGCGCAGATGGCAACCGCTCTGGCCGAAGAAGGATTCGCTGCCGACGCCACGCCGGGGCAGCACTTCCTCAACCGGGAGCTGTCCACGCTGGACTTCAACGCCCGGGTGCTGGCCCTCGCCGAGCAGCAGGACCTGCCGCTGCTGGAGCGGGTGAAGTTCCTGGCGATATTCGCCACGAACATGGACGAGTTCTTCCAGGTCCGGGTGGCCGGCCTGAAGGACCAGCTGGCCGCCGGCATCGGCACCGCGCCCGACGGGCTGTCGGTGTCCGACCAGCTGCGGGCCATACGGGCCGCCACTGAGAAGCTGCTGGAGCGACGCCGGGTCGCCTTTCTCGACCACGTGGTGCCCGCCCTGGCGGAACACGGCATCCGGCTGATCGCCTGGGATTCGCTCGACGGTGCCGACCGGCGCTGGGCCGGGGAGATGTTCGCGGAGCGGATCTTCCCGGTGCTGACCCCGCTCGCTGTCGATCCGGGCCATCCCTTCCCGTACATCTCCAACCTGTCCCTGAACCTGGCGGTCATGGTCCATGACCCCGCGGGCGGGGAGCGCCGCTTCGCCCGGGTCAAGATCCCGCCCCTGCTGCCGGGGCTGCTGGCCCTTCCCGACGGGGTCCGTTTCGTCCCGCTGGAGCAGGTCATCGCCGCTCATCTCGACACCCTCTTCCCGGGTATGGAGATCGTCGGCCAATACCCCTTCCGGGTGACCCGCAACGCCGACCTGACCCTCGAGGAGGAGGAAGCCGACGACCTCCTGGTGGCGGTCGAGATGGAGCTGCGCCGGCGCCGCTTCGGGCGGGCCGTGCGACTGGAGATCGACCCGTCGATGACCGACGAGGTGCGGGAGCTTCTCACCCGCGAGCTGGACCTGTCCTGCGAGGACGTCTACGCCGGTCCCGGCCCGCTGGATCTGACCGCGTTGTGGCAGATCTACGGACTGGACCGGCCGGAGCTGAAGGAGGAGCCGTTCACCCCGGTCACCCCGGCCCGCCTGGGCGGATCCGACGGTGAGCGGGCTGACATCTTCGCGGCCATCCGGGCCGGGGACATCCTGGTGCAGCACCCCTACGACAGCTTCTCCGAGTCGGTCGAGGAGTTCATCGCTCAGGCCTCGCGCGATCCCGATGTGCTCGCCATCAAGCAGACCCTGTACCGGACATCGGGTGACAGCGCCATCGTCCGGTCGCTGATCCGGGCCGCCGAGCGGGGCAAGCAGGTGGCCGCCCTGGTGGAGCTCAAGGCCCGGGGGGACGAGGCGGCCAACATCGGCTTCGCCCGGGCCCTCGAGCAGGCCGGCGTGCACGTCGTGTACGGCCTGGTCGGCCTGAAGACCCACTCCAAGATCGCCCTGGTGGTCCGCCAGGAGGGGACCGGCATAACCCGGTACTGCCACATCGGGACCGGCAACTACAACGGCAGCACCGCCCGGACCTACGAGGACATCGGCATCCTCACCTGCTCCCCGGAGATCGGGGCCGATCTCACCGACCTGTTCAACTACCTCACCGGCTACAGCCGGCGGGTCGACTACCGCCGGCTGCTCGTCGCTCCCAGCACGCTGCGGCCACGGATGCTCGAATTGATCGCCCGCGAGGCGGAGGCGGGCCGGGACGGGCGCATTGTCTGGAAGCTCAACAACCTGGTCGACCCCGGCATCATCGACGCCCTCTACGCGGCATCCCAGGCCGGCGTCCGCATAGACCTCATCGTCCGGGCCATCTGCTGCCTGCGTCCCGGTGTCCCCGGGCTGTCGGACCACATCCGGGTGCGCAGCATCGTCGGCAGGTGGCTGGAGCATTCCCGGCTCTACTACTTCGGGGCCGGTGCCGGCCGATCTGTCAGCAACGGTGACATGACGGTGGACATGCCGGAGGGCGGCCAGTACTGGATCGGATCGGCCGACATGATGGACCGCAACCTGGACCGGCGGGTGGAGGCGCTGGTCCCCATAGCGTCGCCGGAGTTGCAGGGCCGGCTGCGGGAGATCCTGGTCACCGAGATGACGGACGACGTGCGGGCCTGGACGCTGGCCGCGGACGGTACCTGGCAGAAGGTGCCGGCCGTCCGGGGCTTCGACGCACAGCAGAAGTTCCAGGAGATGGCACTGTCGCGGGCCAGGTGGCGGCTGGCGCACGAGTCCCGGGCGGCGGTGCTGTGACGACGGGTCCGGTACCCGCCGCCGGCGATGCCGGCGCTCCGGTCCTGGCCGCCGGCGGTGTGGTCTGGCGCCGCGACGGCGGCGGGCAGGTGGAGGTGGTGCTGATCCACCGCTCCCGCTACGACGACTGGAGCCTGCCCAAGGGCAAGCTCGACCCGGGTGAAACCGACGAGCAGGCCGCCCGGCGGGAGGTGCTGGAGGAGACCACCCTGGATACCGAGTTGGGACCGGAGCTTCCCTCGACCACCTACCTGGATCGCAGCGGCAAGCACAAGCGGGTGCGCTACTGGGCCATGACCGTGAAGCAGGGCCGGCCCCGGGGCTCCCACGAGGTGGACCTGGCCGAATGGGTGCCGCTGGAGGAGGCGGCCGGACGGCTCAGCTACCCGCACGACGTCGAGGTGCTGCGAGCCCTCGACCGGGTGATAGGCGGGTAGCTCCGCCCCGCTCAGAGGCTCTGGGGGAGGAGCAGTACCGCATTCTCGAAGCAGAACCAGAGCGGTACCAGACAGATCCCGATGCCGAACACGAAAGCGGCGACCCGGTGCCAGCGGCGGGTCCGGTTGATCCAGATACGCACCCCGACCCAGGCCGCCACCATCAGGAGGCCGTACAGGATCGTGGGGGTCCACGCCCCGGCCTGGCTGCTGCCGGCCAGGGTGGCGGAGGACGCGCTGGCCGGAGGTGGCGTGCGGGCCGGGACGGTGGTGGGCGTGGGAGCGGGGGTGGCCGGGCCCACCAGCCGGGCGAAGACCACCAGGCGGGAGGTGGCGGAGAACACGGGATTGCAGGTGGTCAGCGTCAGCTGGGGGTACGGCGTGTTGTCGAGTACCGACACGTCATCGGGGCTGACCACCTTCGGCGGTGCCGACACCTTGTAGACCCATGTGTGGCCGGTGAGGTCGGTGATGTAGATGGGGTCGCCGGGGCCCAGATCGTTCAGCCGGAAGAACGGCGCGCCGTAGGTGGTGCGGTGGCCGGCTATCGCTGCGTTGCCGGGCTGGCCCGGGAAGGGTGTGCCGCTGTAGTGCCCCGGGCCTCGACGCAGGTCCGCCTCGTTGGTCCCCTCGACCACGAACTTGTCCACCCCTATCTTCGGGATCACCAGGTGGTCCACCGCCCCGCCCGGCGGGACGGACGGCAGCACCGGGGTGGTGGGCGTGGACGGGGCGCTGACCGTGGGGGAGTGGTCGTGGGCCACATCGGCGGAGAACTGCCTGGCCAGCCTGTGCTGGCTGTGGGCCTCGGTGAGGTTCGTGCCGAACAGCTGGTAGACGAGGAAGAGCAGGATGACCACCCCGAGGGTGATCAGGCCCAGGCCCACCTCGCGCACCACCCGGCGCAGCGGTCCCATCCCGGCCCGCGGCTCGAGCGGGTGCTCTACCGGCGGGGAGACGGGACCGGTCACAGACGCCATCGCGGACAGGTTAAGCCCGCCGGCCTTCTGGCACACTCGCGCCATGCCGGTGCTGATGGTCCGTCACGCCCACGCCCTTTCCCGGTCGCGCTGGGAGGGTGACGACGACGCCCGGGAGCTGTCGCCCAGAGGACACCTCCAGGCGAGGATGCTGGTGCCGGTGCTCGAAGAGATGGAGCCGGGGCTGATCCTGTCCAGCCCGTCGGTCCGCTGCGTCGACACGGTGAGGCCGCTCGCCGAGGCACTGCGCCGGCCGGTGCGGACCGAGGCCGGTCTGGCGGAAGGGTCGGGGCGGGCGGCGGTGGCGCTGGTCCGGTCGCTTACGGGGGATTCCGCGGTGCTCTGCAGCCACGGTGACGTCATCCCCGATGTCCTGGCCGCCCTGGCGGACGAGGACGGGCTGGATCTGGGCCCGATGCCCCGGGTGGAGAAGGCCTCCATATGGCTGCTCGAAGCGGACCACGGGCCGGGCGGCCGGTTCCGCTCGGCTGCCTACCTGCCCCCGCCGGACGCCGCCTGATACGCCGCCCGGGTGCTTCACCGGCGCGGCGGGGTCCCGATCAGCGCCGTCGGCCCCGTCGCTTGGCCGCGCCGCGGGGAAGGATGTCATCGTCGGAGGGGGCCCACGCGGCGACGGCGACCGCCGGTCGCGGCTGGGCTGCCGGGGCCGGCACAGGCGCGGGCGGGGCGGAGGCGGTCGCCGCCGGCTCGGCCCGCTTGGGCCGCCGGATCGGGATCGTGGGTTGCTCGGCGGCGGGACCGTCGGCGGTGGGGGCGAAGCCGGCCGGGGCCGGCGACAGCCCGGAGACCAGCTTGCCCGGCGCGGCCAGCGGGCCGGGGGCGGCCAGGGGTCGGGGAGGGACCGCGAGGGGCGTCGGACCGGTGCCGGGTGCCGCCACCGGCCGGGGCGAGGACCCGAGCGTCGAGCCCCCGAGGAGGCCGGCCGGACCGGCCAGACCGGACCCGAGCAGCGTGGGGCGGGGAGCCGGCCGGGGCGAGGTGGCCGGCGCGTCGGCGACGGCCGGCTCGGCGCCGGGCCCGTCGGACCCTCCCGCCGCGGCGTCATCCGCCAGCGGTCGGGGCCGGGGTCGGGAGCGGGCCCGGCGGGCGGCGTCGGGCGCCGGGCTGTCGGTCGGGCCCGGAGCCGTCGCGCTGTCGGCGTCGCGGAGGGCGTCGGCCAGCGTGGCCTCCAGCGCCTGGCGGTCGAACGGCTTGAACGGTTCGTCGCCCTCTCCCTGGCCGGCGGGAGGCATCAACGGCTGTGGCATACGTCGCGTATCGGCAGGACCGGCAGGGTTCCTTGAGGTCCTTCGGCGGCTTCGGGCTCTAGGGCCCCGGAGGCTCTTCGCCCTCGATGTCTATGCGGGCCAGCCACAGGCCGGGGGCGGCCACCTCGGCGGGGGTGGGCAACTCCCGCTCGGACCTCCACAGCCGGTCCAGCCCGTCGGTGCCGGCCCGCTCGAGGACCCCCCGCACGAACGCCTGACCCTGCTCGTAGTGCTCCTCGCCGAGTGACACGCCGAACAGCTGCCCCAGTATCTTCGAGCCCGGGGTCTCCTCCAGCCGGTGGCGGCGCAGCGCCTCGGTGAGGGGCCCGTAAGAGGCGATGAGCCGCCTCCCAACGGTGTCCATCACATGGTCCACGTAGCCCACCACCGTCGAGAGGAGGGCCCGGAGCGGGACCTGGATGGCCCGCTGGGCGTCGTTCTGCATCTCCTCCACCAGGGTGGCAGGGTCGCCGAAGGCCGCCTGGAGCCCGGCCATGTCGGTCAGGTCCAGGTCGCCGAGGCGCTCCTCGAGAGGCCGCGACGTGGGCGAGAACGCCTTCACGTAGGACTCGATCAGCTCCTCCAGGCGGGCCCGCACGTGGGGCCTACCGAGCACCGCATGGTTGGTGGTCTCCCGCAGGCAGATCCACATCCGAACGTCGTCGGGCTGCAGGCTCCAGTCGGAGGCGAACCGGTCTATGGCGGCCGGCACGAGAAGCAGATCCCGGCTCCCGGGGCGGGGCATGGGAAGGTCGTACTGGCCCATGGCCCGGGCCGCCAGCTGGCCGACCATGGAGCCGGCCTGAAGCCCGAACAGGAACGGTCCGAGCACCTGTGGCAGGCTGGCGAACAGGCGTCCCATGGCCTCGTCCCCGGTCCCCCCCTCGCCCTCGCCGGCGCCGGCGCCGAAGAGCCCGCCGGCGAGCGGGTTCTGGCCCGGCGGGGGGCTCATGCGCACGGCGAGCTGTTCCAGCAGGGGCTTCCAGTGCTCCAGAGTCCGCAGCGCCCATTCGCTCGGGGTTACTGCCGCGACGTTCAGAACGCCCCCGGGCGCCACCGTGAGGCCGGTAGCCTCCGACACGTGCATCTCGGCCACCCGGATGAGCTCCTCCAGGCGGACCCGCGACACCGGGTCGGGGTTGGGCTCGGGCTGGCCCCCGGCCGCCGCCCACTGGGCCATCTGGCGGGCGATCTCCCAGTTGAGCGGGCCCTGCCCGGTGAAGAAGCGGGCCAGGTTGCGCATCAGCTCCCCGAAAGGCCCGCTGTCGAAAGGGCCGCCGGAGCCGAAACCCTCAGGGGTGCTCACCGGTCGTCATCCCGTCTGGCCCTCGATACGAGCATTGGGGCATGGTAGGGCCGTGCCGACCGTTGTGGTCACCGGTGTAGCCGGCTCGCTCGGATCCCGGGTCGCGGTACGGCTGCTGGCCCACCCCGACGTCAAGCGGGTCGTGGGCATGGACGTCGTCCCCTTCGGCGGCGGCGACCCCCGGCTGGATGCCCGCGTCATCGACCTGTCCGCCCGTCCCGGTCCCGGCGACCGGGAGCTGGAACAGGCCATGGACGGCGCCACCGCGGTGATCCACTGCGCCTGGAAGGTCCCGGACCGAAGAGACGCCCGTCCGGGCGGGGCACGGGCGAACCCGGCGGCCAACCAACGGGCCCTGGACCGGGTGCTGGCTGCCGCCGCCAAGGCCGGCGTCGAGACCTTCGTGCACCTGTCCAGCGCCACCGTTTACGGAGCCTGGGCCGACAACAAGATCCCCCTCACCGAGGACGAGCGCATCCGGCCCAACCCCGAGTTCTCCTTCGCCGTATCCAAAGCGGAGGCGGAGCGGACGGTGGCCGAGTGGGCCGACCAGCACCCGGCGGTAGCGGTGGCGGTTCTGCGCCCGGCGGTCACCGTCGGCATCGGCGACCGGCCGCTCTACCAGGCGCTGGGCGTCACCCGCTCCCCCGGCTCGGGCGACGGCGGCCGGCCGGTGCAGTACCTGCACATCGACGACCTGGCTTCCGCCGTCATGCTGGTGTGGGAGCGGCGGCTGACCGGTGTGTTCAACGTGGCGCCCGATGCCGGCATCCCCGAGGAGCAGGCCCGGGCCCTGGCCGGGGGGGTGGCCCGGGTGGCCCTGCCGGAGCGGCTGGCGGTGGCGGCCTCCGGCCTGGGGTGGCGGCTGTGGCGGAAGGGCGTCCCGGCCGAGGCCCGGGCCTACGCCGCCCATCCGTGGGTGGTCTCCCCGGACCGGCTGAAAGCAGCCGGCTGGGTGCCCGGCTACACCAGCGAGGAGGCCCTGGTGGCCACCGACGAACGGGTCCACTGGGACGACCTGCCCCCCGGTCGCCGCCAGAACTACAACCTGCTCATCGCGGCCGGGGCGCTCGCCGCCGGCTCGGCCGCGATCGGCGGGGCCGTGGAGATGATCCGCCGTCACCGGCGGAGGGGAGGCCGGGGCTAACCGTCAGCCGGCTCCTGGGCCAGCTGCACCGTCGTGGACAGGCTGCGGCCGCCGCGGAGGTAGGTCAGCGTCACCTTGGAGCCGGGGTTGAGACCGGCGAGGGTGGATACCAGCGTGCCGGTGGAGGTGAGCGGCTTGCCGTTGAAGGCGGTGATGATGTCGTGGGCCTGGATCCCGGCCCGGCTGGCGGGGCTGCCGGGCGCCACCTGGCCCGCCTCTACGCCCCCGACGAGGCCGAGCTGGTGGGCCATGGTGGACGGCACATCCTCGGCGTTGCTGACCCCGAGCCAGGCGTGGGTGACCTTCTGGCCGTTGATCAGCTGCATGACCACCCGGTCCACCACATCGATCGGAACGGCGAAGGTGACCTCCTGGTCGGTGGTGTCGGCCGTGTTCACGTTCACCGTCACGCCGACCACCCGCCCGTACTGGTCGAGGAGGGGGCCGCCGGTGGCCTGGGGGGTCATCGGCGGCATGGTGACGGCGATGAGGTTGTCCATGTCGGTGCCGTCGTTGAGCGTGACGGTCCGGTCCTCGCCGCTCACGGAACCGATCGACAGCGTGCCGCCGGTGAGCGTCCGGGCCCCGACGGCCAGTACCGGGTCCGCCTCGCGGATGTCGGCCACCGAACCGCCGGCGGCCGGAACGTCACGGGCCGGGTCGGCGACCTCGAGGACGGCCAGCCCGCTCAGGGGGTCCTGGCCGATCAGCGTCGCTCTGGCCTGGACACCGGAGAGGAAGGTGACGGTCACCTGGTAGCCGGCGGCCTGGTCGGGCGTGAACAGCGACCGGTCGGTGACCACGAATGCCTTCGAGCCGGTCGTCTCCAGCATCACCAGGCCGGAACCCTGCTGGGGCCCGGCCGGGCCGTCGACCGAGACGCTGACCACGGAGGCGGCCACCGACTCCTCCACCGCGGACCAGTTGCTCGGGCTGCCGGCCACCTCGTCCAGAGACACCGACGGGGTCGTGGGGGCGACCGAGCGGACGATCGTCGTCTGGCGGTTCCACCAGCCGCTGGCCACTCCCACACCCGAGGCGGCCAGGGCCCCAACCAGCCCGGCCACCACGGCGATGGCGCACGTGCGGGCCCAGCCGCCCCTGCCGGCGGAGGACGCCGGCGAGTCGAACGAGAGGGTGGGTGCGCCCCCCGGGCCGCCCGGCGAGGCCATCGCCTCGGACGGGTGGCGCCACAGACGGTCCTCCGGGGGCAGCCAGGCAAAGAAGGGCCCGTCGTCGTCGCCGCCGTCGGACGGCCCCGGATCCGGCATGCCGGGAGGGAACTCCACGGACTTCGAGCCTAACGACGCGCCTGGCCCGATGGTCGTCGGCCACTCGGACCGGGTGGGCCACGCCCTGCCTCCCGCCGCCGTAGCATGAGGGGGTGAGCGGTTACGAACACGAACCGGGGGACCGGGTATGGGTGGCTCTGACCACTTCGACCTTATCCCTCGACCGGGCGGCCACCTGGGCGAGGAGGGACGACTGCGGTGCCGTGGTCGTCTTCGGTGGCACCGTCCGCGATCACGCCGAGGGCCGCCCCGATGTGGTGGAGCTCGAGTACGAGGCCTACGCTTCCCAGGTGGAGCCCCGCCTGTCCCGGATCGCGTCGTCGGCCATGGAGAAGTGGCCCGGCGTCGGCCGGGTGGTCGTATGGCACCGGACCGGGACCTTGAACGTCGGCGAGTACTCGGTGGTGGTGGCTGTGTCGTCAGCTCACCGGGCGGAGGCGTTCGAGGCGGCCCGGTTCTGCATCGACACCGTCAAGGTGTCGGTGCCCATCTGGAAGAGGGAGCGCTGGTCGGGTGGTGACGACTGGGGCCTCGATGCCCATGACGTGGCGGAGGTGATGCCGTGATCGCATCGTCGAGCACCGTACTGTCCAACCTGGCGTACCTCATCGGGGCCGTCGTGGTGGCCGTGATCGGCGGGCTGATCGTGTGGCTGCGCCACCGCCAGCCCCGGTCGGTCGACGCCAACATGGCGTCGTTCCGGCGGGGCCTGAGCGCCCTGGCCCCCGATGCCCGGCCGGCGTCGGGGGCGACCATACGGCGGTCCGACGGGGCCGCCCGGCCCCCGGTGGCCGGCCTGACCCATGTCCGGATCGAGCCCGCCCCCGCCGCCGCCCGCAGCGGTGTCGGCGACGGGCTGGCGGCCGCGGAGGTCGCCGGTGAAGAAGCGGGTGAACACGCTGGCTAGAGACCTCGCTATCGACCTGGGGACGGCCAACACCCTGGTGTACTCCCGGGGCCGGGGGATCGTGCTCAACGAGCCGACCGTCATCGCCTTGAACTCCCGCACCCAGGAGGTGCTGGCGATGGGGCACGAGGCATGGCAGATGATCGGCCGCACCCCCGGCTACATAGTGGCCGTGCGGCCCCTGCGCAAGGGGGCCATCACCGATTTCGACATCACCCAGAGGATGATCCGGCTGCTCCTGCAGCGGGCCGGTGTGTCGCGCTTCAACCGGCCCAGGGTGCTGATCTGCGTTCCGTCCGCCATCACCGAGGTGGAGCGGCGGGCGGTGGAGGAGGCGGCCCGCGGTGCCGGCGCCAACGGGGCCTACCTCATCGAGCAGCCGATGGCTGCAGCCATCGGCGCCGGGCTTCCCATCCACGAGCCGCTGGGCAACATGGTGGTCGACGTCGGAGGCGGCACCACCGAGACCGCGGTCATCTCACTCGGCGGGATAGTGGCACTCGAGGCCATCCGGGTCGGGAGCTTCGACATCGACGCCTCCATCCAGTCCTACGTGCGGCGCGAATACGGGATAGCCGTTGGCGAGCGCACCGCGGAGGAGATCAAGCTGGCTATCGGCTCGGCGTGGCCCTCCGAGCGTGACTCGGTCAAAGCCGAGGTACGCGGCCGCGATCTCATGTCCGGCTTGCCGAAGACGGTGATCCTGGCCCCGGAGGAGGTCCGGGAGGCCATCGAGGAACAGGTGGGCGCCATCGTCGACTCGGTGGTGAAGTGCCTCGGCAACTCACCCCCGGAGCTGGCCCAGGACCTGATCAGCCAGGGCATCCACCTCGTCGGTGGGGGCGGCATGCTGGCCGGCCTGGACCGCCGGCTCGAGGCCGAGACGTCGCTGCCGGTGAACCTGGTGGAGGCTCCCCTCGAGTGCGTGGTCCTCGGGGCGGGGAAGTGCCTGGAGGAGTTCGAGGCGGTCAAAGACCTGTTCATGAAGTAGGAGGCCCGGGCCGCCGGCCGGTGAGGTCCTC
>JAKAXG010000037.1 GCA_021827225.1 Actinomycetes bacterium
CCTCATCACCCACGACTTCTCCCTGCAGTACGTCGCCAGCAACGACAGCACCTCCACCCCGCTGCTGTTCCGCATCACCGCCATGTGGTCGAACCTGGCCGGGTCCATCCTCCTGTGGGGCCTGGTCCTGGCCGGCTACCTGACCGCCATGGCCATCCGTTTCCGGCGGCGCATGGCGGATCCCCTCGTCGGCTGGGCCACGGCGATCGTCTACGCGGTGGTGGCGTTCTTCTTCGGGCTGATGCTCACCGCGTCCAACCCCTTCACCCAGGTGAAGGGCGCCATCCCCACCGACGGGCCCGGCCCGGACCCGTTGCTCCAGAACCACATCCTGGTGGCGTTCCACCCGCCGATCCTCTACCTGGGGATGGTCGGCTTCACCATCCCGTTCGCCTTCGCCTGCGCCAGCCTGATCACGGGACGGGTGGGGGAGGGGTGGCTGCTCGAGACCAGGCGGTGGACCCTCATGTCGTGGGGCTTCCTCACCGTCGGGGTGATACTCGGGGCGTGGTGGAGCTACGAGGTGCTGGGCTGGGGCGGCTACTGGGCCTGGGACCCCGTGGAGAACGCCGCCTTCCTGCCCTGGATCACCGGGACGGCCTTCCTGCACTCGGTGATGGTCCAGGAGCGGCGGGGGATGCTGCGGGTCTGGAACCTGTCGCTCCTGGTGTCGACGTTCAGCCTCACCATCCTGGCCACCTTCCTGACCCGCTCCGGGGTCCTGAACTCGGTGCACTCGTTCAACAACACCGGTATCGGCCCCGCCCTTCTCGCCTTCTTCGGCGTCATCGTGGCCGGCTCGGTAGGGCTGCTGGCCTGGCGGGGCGACCTGCTCCGCTCGCCGGGGTCGATCAGCTCCCCGGTGTCGCGGGAGGCCGCATTCCTGGCCAACAACCTCCTGTTCGGGGCCTTTGCCCTGGTCGTCCTGCTGGGCACCGTCTTCCCGCTGCTGGCCCAGGCGCTCAACGGCTCGCAGGTGACGGTCGGCGCCCCGTACTTCGACCGGATGACCCTGCCGATCGTGGTCTGCATCCTGTTCCTGATGGCGGTGGCTCCCGTCCTCCCGTGGCGCCACACCACACCCGGGCTGCTGCGGACCCGGCTGCTGTGGCCGGCCGCCGCGGCCGTCGCCACGCTGGTGGCGTGCGTCGTCGGCGGGATCCGGGGCCTGGATCCCCTGCTCGCCTTCGGGCTGGGGGCCTTCGCCGGCACCACGGCCGTGCGCCAGTTGTGGATCGAGATCCGCCGGCGGGGAGCGAGCGGATTCCTGGGAGCCAGCGGCGGCGGCATGGTGGTGCACGTCGGCGTGGTGCTGATCGCCGTCGCCTTCGCGGCCAGCCACGCGTTCGCCTCCAGCATCCAGCTGCCGTTGAAGCAGGGCCAGACGCTGAGCTTCGACGGTCACACCTTCACCTATCTCGGCACCCGCAACGTGGCCACCTCGACCCACACCGCCCTGCAGGCGCTCGTGCGGATCGACGGCCGCCACACCTATGCACCGGCCATCAGCAACTACCCCTTCGCCAGCGAGGCCATCGGCACGCCGTCGGTGAGCAGCACCCTGACCGAGGACGTCTACCTGACCCTGGCGGCGACCCCCACCAAACCCGACGGCTCGGCCGTGATCGGCGTGATCGTGGAGCCGCTCGTCAACTGGCTGTGGATCGGCGGCGGGGTGATGCTCTTCGGCACCCTCCTGTCCGCCTGGCCCGGGCAGCGCCGGCGCCGGCCGGCGTCCAGCCTCACCGAGGGCACCGGGCGCAACGGCGCTGACGCCTCGGTCGGCCCGTCCGTGGAGTCGGTCGCGCCCGGCGGGCCGCCAGGATCGGCCGCGGAGACCGAGCCGGCCGAACCGGTAGTGACCTCGGGAGGCGGGTCGCGTGACCCCCGGTGACGGGACCATGGTGTCCGCCGGCGGCGCTGAAGGCGGCGCCGGCGCCGACGACCTCCGTGACGGTGGCCTCGGTGGCGATGACGCCCGCGACGGTGAGCCCGGGGACGGCGATGTCCTCGCCGGTGAGCCCGGCGACGGTGGCGCCGGCGGCGACCAGGCCGGCTCCCCGGGGGCGGCTGACGGGCCGACGGGGCGGCGCCGCTCCCGGACGGTGCTCTACACCGCCATCGCCGTCGCGGTCGTCGTGGGCGTGCTGGTGGCCGTGCTGGCTTCGTCCAAACCGGTCAGCCAGAGCCTGGGGGCCAGCCCCCTGCTCGGCAAGCCGGCCCCGCCGGTGGCCGGCCCCGGGCTCAGCGGGACCGGGTACTACTCGCTCAACCAGTTCCACGGGAAGTGGGTACTCATCAACTTCTCGGCCAGCTGGTGCGTGCCGTGCCGCCAGGAGACCCCCCAGCTGCTGCGCTTCGAGAACGAGCACGCCCGGGCGGGTAATGCCGTCATCCTCGCCGTCTCGTTCGATCCCACCGACACCGCCAACCTGGCCGCCTTCCTCAAGTCCAGCGACGCCACCTGGCCGGCGGTGAAGGACCCCGGAGCAGAGGTGGCCTACGGCGTGAGCGGCATCCCCGAGTCCTACCTCGTCGCTCCCGGCGGAACGGTGGTGGCCAAGTTCCTGGGTGGGGTGACCGCATCGCAGATCGACCGGATCATCCAGCGGGCGTCGGGGGCCTGATGGCCGCCCTGCGCAAGTGGGGACCCTGGGCGGTGTTGCTGGTCGTGGCGGCGGCCGCGCTCGCCATCGGCCTGCACCGCACCAGCACCCCCAGCCTCGACGCCCAGGTGCAGAGCATCGCCTCGCAGGCCCGCTGCCCGGTGTGCAACGGCGAGACGGTGGCCCAGTCCCAGACCGCCCCGTCGGTGGAGATCCGCAACCAGATCCGCTCCGACCTCTTAGCCGGCAAGACCAAGAGCCAGATCCTCCACGAGCTGGTGCAGGACTACGGGCCCGGCGTCCTCGAGAAGCCCCAAACCAGCGGCATCGCGTTGGCGGTGTGGGTGGTGCCGGTGATCATCATCGTGGCGGCGGCGGCCGCCCTGGTGCTCGTCCTGCGGCGGTGGAAGGTGCGGGCCGGCCCGGCGGAAGGGTCACCGTCGACAGAAGCCCCGGCGGCCAGTGCCGCGGTCCCGGCGCCGGCCGCGAATAGCCCCGCGCCCGCGGCCCGGGTCGCTTCGGCCGTGCCCGCCCCGGTACGCGCCTCGGTGGCCGTGGCCGGGGAGGCTCCCGCCCCGGATGCGGCGCCGGCCCCGCCGGTCGACGCCCCTGTGGTGACGGAGCCGGCCCCGCCGGCCGACGCCCCCGTGGTGACGGCGCCGGATGGCGCCACTGCCCTCCGGCGCCGGCTCGGCGCGGGAGGCCCTGGTGGCGAGGGCTCCGACCGACCGGCGCGCCGCCGGCGGACCAGCTGGCTGGTCGGTGGTGTCGGGGCCGCCCTGGTGGCCGCCGGGGTGTCGTGGGCGGCTGTCGCCGCCTTCCACAACCGGCTTCCCGGCCAGTCGGTCAGCGGCCAGGCGCTCCCGGCGGAGAAGCTCACCGCCGACCTCCAGGCCGCCACCGACGACGCGGCGAAGAACGACGTGGTGAACGCCGTGAAGGAGTACGAGAAGGTTCTCAAGGTGGAACCGGACCAGGTCCAGGCCCTCACCGGGCTCGGGTGGGTCCTGGCCCAGACCGGTCAGCCCAGCCTGCTGCAGGAGGGACTCACCCAGCTGGCGTCGGCGGAACGGATCGACCCCACCTATGGGCCCGCCCACCTGTACCGGGGCCTGGCCCTGCTGGCCGAGGCCAACTACAGCCAGAGCGTGCCGGAACTGCAGTGGTATCTGGACCACAACCCGGACCCCCAGGTAACCGCCCAGGTCAAGAAGGCGCTTCAGCAGGCCCAGGCCGGTCAGGCGGCGTCGCCGGCCGGGTCGAAGGGGTCGAGCCCGGCGTCGGGGTCGTCGGGGTAGTCGGGAGCTCTCCCGGACCGTCGTCCGGCGGGAACTCCCCTGCGTCTCGTTGGTCTTTGGTGACACGCCATCGCCTTCGGTGACGTTTTTCCACCCGGGACGTGGATTCCCGTCACCAGAGCCGGCGGAGGCCGGCGGAGGCAGGGACGCCGGCGGCCCGCCGGCACCGCTCTCAGCCGGCGCGCAGCGCCCGCAGCCGGGCCACCACCTGGGGCAGGGCGGCCGCCGCCCGGTCGATGTCGGAGTCGGTCGTGGACCACCCCACGGACAACCGGAGGCTGCGTTCGGCGTCCACACCCATGGCCTGCAGGACCGGCGAGGGCTCCAGGGCCTCGGACGAGCAGGAGCTGCCGGAGTGGGCGGCGATCCCCGCCTGGTCCAGCCCGAGCAGTACCGGCTCGGCCTCCACCCCGGTGATGCCCAGGCACAGGAGGTGGGGGAGCCGGGCGCCGGCGTCCGCCGGCCCGTAGAGCTCCACCCCGGGAACGGAGGAGACAGCCGAGCGGAGGCGGGACGTGAACCCGGCGGCGGCCGCCGCCTCCCGGTCCAGGCCGCCGCCGGCCAGCTCGGTGGCGGCGGCGCCGAAGCCCACCGCGGCGGGCAGATTCTCTAGGCCGCCCCGCCGGGCTCGCTCCTGGGAGCCGCCCACGATGAACGGGGTGATGCGCAGGCCGCGCCGCACGAGCAGGGCGCCGACCCCCTTGGGGCCGCCCAGCTTGTGGGCGCTGACCGACATCAGGTCGGCGCCGAGCCCGTCGAAGTCGATGGGGACGTGCCCGGCGGCGGCCGCCGCGTCGACGTGGAGCAGGGTGCCGTGGCGCCGGCACGCCTCGGCGACCGGGCCGACCGGCTGGAGGGTGCCCACCTCGTGGTTGGCCAGCTGGCACTGCACCAGCGAGACGGGACCCGAGCCCAGCGCCGCCGAGACCTCGGCCGGGTCGATCCGGCCGGTGCGGTCCACGCCCAGCGTCATGACCGACGCCGCCCACCTCTGCGACGCCTCGCGCACCGCGCTGTGCTCCACGCCGGCCGTGAGCACCGGCCCCGGGCGCACCCCCAGGCCGGCGGTGAGCACCCCGAAGGCGGCGGCGTTGATCGATTCGGTGGCGCCGGAGGTGAAGATGACCTGCCGGGACCGGGTGCCGAACAGCTCGGCCACCCGGTCCCGGGCGTCCTCCAGGGCGGCCCGGGCCATGCGCCCCTCGGTGTGGACCCGGCCGGGATCGGCCGCCGACAGCCATTCCCACATGGCCTGGGCGGCCGAGGGCCGCAGGGGAGAGGTGGACGCGTGGTCGAGGTAGGAGCGGCCGGTCACGACCGGGGATTCAGACGATGCTGACGCAGGCGTCGTCGCCGAGGGCCCGGGAGGACTCGGTGGCGACCACCGCCTCGCCGTAGAGGCCGCTCAACATGCCCCGTACCATGCCCCGGTCCACGGCGCAGATGACCGGGTGCTGCTTGGCCGTGTCGAAGAACGGGCAGGAGTCCTTGATCAGCGCCAGCGACCCGCCTCTGGCCTCGGCGTGGGCCTCGAAACCGTGGGCGGTCAGGGCGTCGGCGATGGCGTGCAGGGCCACCCGGAACGACCGGTGCCCCTCCCCGGGCGACATGGCTACGGCCAGGCGCCGCCCGTAGGCCTCCCCGACCTGCTCGGCCATGGCCTCGGCCTCGGCCTGCGGGATCCGGGACAGAGCCTCGCCGAGGAGGATGATGAGCAGGTCGTCACCGCGGCGGGGGGCGGGTATGCCCGTCTCGAGGGCGGTGGAGCGGTAGCGCTTGGACGGCCGGCCGGCGCCTCCGCCGAGCGGGCGCAGCACGAAGACCTCGAGGTAGCCGCCGGCGGTCAGCTTGTCCAGGTGGTGGCGGGCCACGTTGGAGTGCAGGGCGAAGCGCTCGGCCACCTCCGAGGCGGTGACCCCCTGGGGGCGCTCCCTGACGAACAGGTAGATCTGCCGGCGGGTGGGGTCGCCGAAGGCGGAGGTGACGGCGGCCACCGCGGCGGAGAACTGTGCGTCGCTGAGGGCGGACGGAGGCGTGGCCCCGATCTCGTCAGCCGGCTGGTCAGCTTCTGTCCCCACGGGAGTATTCTAACTACCCACGTAGTAGAAATCTCCGCCGCCCGGCGGCGCCTCCCCGATGCGGCCGCCGGAGACAAGGATGTCCCCCATGGCTCTCAGCGAGCAGCAGTTGATGGAAGCTCTCCGACCGGTCACCGACCCGGAGCTGCACATGAGCATCGTGGATCTGGGGATGGTCCGCGGTCTCAGCGCCCGGCGAGGGCGGGTCTCGGCGACCATCGCTCTCACGGTGGCCGGCTGCCCGATGCGCGACGAGGTCACCCGGCGGGTCCGCACCGCGCTGAGCGAGGTGCGGGGGGTGAAGGACGTGCAGGTGGAGCTCACGGTCATGAGCCCCGAGGAGCTCCAGCAGCTGCGCTCGCGGGTGGCGGGCCGGGCCGGTGACCCCCAGGCGTGGGGCTCCTCCCGCCCGGCGACGGTCGCGGCCACCGCCGAGGCCGGCGGCCACGGCGGGGGGCACTCGCACGGGTCGGGGCCGAGCCAGCGTCCCCTCGGCCACGAGGAGGGACGGCCGAACCCCTTCGGGCCGCAGAGCCGCACCCGGGTCATCGGCATCAGCTCCGGCAAGGGCGGGGTGGGCAAGTCCTCGGTGACGGTCAACCTGGCGGTGTCGCTGGCCCGGGCCGGCCACGACGTGGGCATCCTCGACGCCGACGTGTACGGGTTCTCGATCCCCGGGATGCTGGGGGTGAAGGAGGACCCGACCGTCCAGGACCTGAAGATGATCCCCCCGGAGGCGCACGGGGTGCGCTGCATCTCGATGGGCTTCTTCCTCGACGACCAGCAGCCGGTGGTGTGGCGGGGACCCATGCTCCACAAGGCCCTGGAGCAGTTCCTGGTGGACGTGGACTGGGGCGACCCGGAGTTCCTGCTCATCGACATGCCGCCCGGCACGGGCGACGTCGCCCTGTCCATGGCGCAGTACCTGCCCACCTCGGAGATGTACGTGGTGACCACCCCCCAGCCGGCCGCCCGCCGGGTGGCCCAGCGCAGCGCCTACATGGCCAAGAAGCTCAACCTGCCCATGCGCGGCGTGATCGAGAACATGAGCTGGTGGACCGCGCCTGACGGCTCCCGCCAGACGCTCTTCGGGGAGGGGGGCGGCGCCCAGCTGGCCGAGGAGCTGGGGGTGCCGCTGCTCGGCCAGATCCCCCTCGACACCGCTCTCCGGGAGGGCGGCGACGCCGGCGCTCCCATCGCCGCCACCGCCCCCGAATCCGAGACGGCGCAGGCCTTCGCGGCCGTGGCCGCGGCCATCGTCGGCCGGGGCCGGGCCCGGGTGTTCCGCTCCGAGCTCACCGTCCGCTAGTCGGCCATGTAGGAGGGCCCGACCGGATGGGCGGCCTTCCCGCGGTCACATAGAGGGCGGCAGGGCGTGTAATGGTGCACGTGGACGACGCCAAGCCCATAGGTCGACGGGTGGTGCTCGGCATGCTCGGCCTGGGCGCGGTCGGCGTGGTCGCCGGCAGGACCGTACAGAACGGCGTCGACGCCGCCCTGGCCCCGCTGCAGCGGGCCGACCCGACCGGCCTGTCGGGGCTGCTGCCCGGCGACTACTTCCGGATCTACACCGTCACCTCCGGCTACCCCTACCAGGCGCCGGCCCGGTACCGCCTGACCGTCGACGGCCTGGTCGAGCGTCCCCTGCAGCTGGACCTGGCCGACCTGCGTTCCCGGGCCCCGACCCGGCTGGTCCGCGACTTCCAGTGCGTCACCGGCTGGCGGGTGCCGTCGGTCCACTGGGAGGGGGTGGCCCTGGCCGACCTGCTGGCCGAGGCGGGGGTGCGGTCGGGGGCGAAGGCGCTGCGCTTCGAGTCCTTCGACGGCGTCTACACCGAGAGCCTCACCCTCGCCGAGGCCCGCCGGCCCGACGTGGTGGTGGCGTACTCGATGGGCGGGGCCCCGTTGTCGCAGGCCCACGGCGGCCCGGTCCGCCTCTACGTGGCGCCCATGTACGGCTACAAGTCGCTCAAGTGGCTGTCGAGGATCGAGGTGGTCGACCGGGTGGAGCCCGGCTACTGGGAGACGGTCGGCAACTACGCCGTCGAGGCCTGGGTGGGCCACAGCAATGGCCGCAACGACCCGGCCACCTGACCCGGCCGGCGGGGGAGAGGAGGTCGCCCGCTTCGACGTGGTGGAGCGGCTGGTGCACTGGCTCAACGCGTCGCTGTTCCTGGCGCTGGTCGCCACCGGGGCGCTGCTCTACGTGGCGCCGCTCGCCGCCCTGGTCGGCCGCCGGGCGCTGGTCGAGGACATCCACGTGTACTGCGGGCTGGCCCTCCCCGTCCCCCTCGTCGTGGGTGTCAGCGGCCGGTGGGGGCGCGCTCTGCGCCAGGACCTGCGCCGGTTCAACCGGTGGTCGCCGGCCGACCGGCTGTGGCTGGGCGCCGTCACCCGCCTGGCGACGGCCCGGGCGGCGGTGACGGCCCGGCTGGACACCGGGAAGTTCAACGCCGGGCAGAAGCTGAACGCCGCCTTCACCGCCGGCGCCGGGCTGGTCATGCTGGGCACCGGCTGCATCATGCGCTGGTACCACCCGTGGCCCCTGGCCTGGCGGACCGGGGCCACGTTCGTGCACGACTGGCTGGCGCTCACCGTCGGGGTGGTCGTCGTCGGCCACGTCGGCATGGCCCTGCGCGACCCCGACGCCCTGCGGTCGATGTGGACGGGGCGGATCAGCCGCGCCTGGGCGGCCCGCCACGCCCCGGCGTGGATCGACGGACGGGACCGGCCCGACCGGAGCCTGGCCGAGCGCCGGCGGGACCGGCGAGAACCCGGTTAGGCCGGCAGCGCCGCCAGGGCCTCCTCCAGTATCAGCGCCGCCCGGTCCACCTCCTCGGCGGTGACCGACAGGGGAGGGGCGATGCGCAGCACGTTGCCGGCGAGCCCGCCCCGCCCGACCAGCAGGCCCCGCCTCCTGGTCTCCTCGAGCGCCGCCGCCGCCGCCTCCGGCCCTGGGTCGCGGGTGCCGGGCCGCACCAGCTCCACGGCGACCATCAGGCCGCGACCGCGGACCTCGCCGACCACGTCGAGCTTGGCGGCCAGCGGGCTCAGCCGCTCGAGCAGCTGCGCCCCCCGGTCCCTGGCGTTGGCCTGCAGGTCGTTGGACAACAGGTACTCCAGGTTGGCCAGGGCCCCGGCGGTGGCCAGCGGGTTGCCGCCGAAGGTGGAGATGGAGTTGGCGGTCACCGAGTCGATCAGGTCGCCCCGGCCCACCACCCCGCCGATGGCCAGGCCGTTGCCCAGCCCCTTGGCGAAGGTGAGCAGGTCCGGGGTCAGATCGTGGGCCTGGTAGCCCCAGAAGTGGCGACCGGTCCGGCCCCACCCGGTCTGCACCTCGTCGGAGACGAAGAGGATGCCGTACTCGTCGAGCACCCGCTTGAAGGCGCCGAGCAGGCCGTCGGGCGGCACGGCGAAGCCGGCCACCCCCTGGATGGGCTCGGCGATCATGCAGGCCACGTCGCCGGCGGTGGTGGTCTCGATGACGTCGCGCAGGTCGGCCACGCAGGCGTCGATGTAGGGGCCGTCCGCCAGGTCCCGGAACGGGCTGCGGAACCGGTAGCCGCCGTGCACGTAGGAGACGTTGACCGGGGTCAGGCTGGACGACGACCAGCTGCGGATCCCGGTGGCCGCCATGGTGGCGAACGACCGGCCGTGGTAGCTGTGACGCAGCGCCAGCACCTGGTTGGAGCGGCGGATCCCGCAGCACAGCATCAAGGCGGTGTCGTTGGCCTCGCTGCCGGAGTTGGTGAAGAACACCTTGGCGTCGTCGATGCCCGACAGGCCGGCGACCCGCTCGGCCAGCTCCACCATGGGCCGGATCAGATACAGCGTCGAGGTGTGCAGGACCCGGCCGGCCTGGCTGCGGATGGCCTCCACCACCTCGGGGACCGAGTGCCCGGTCATGGTGGTGAGGATCCCGCCGAAGAAGTCCAGGTAGCTGCGGCCCTCGCGGTCGGTGACCGTCCGGCCCTGGCCGGACACGATCTCGATCGGCTCCTCGTAGAACAGGCTGAGCCACCGCGGCATCACAAGGCGGTGCCGGGCCAGCAGGTCGTCGCTCATCCCACGTCCTGGCCGCGCGGCAGCCGCTCGGCCGGCCAGCCGAGCAGGGTCTGCGCCGAGTGGCAGGCGTAGCGGTCGGTCATCCCGTCAACGTAGGCCACCGCCCCGAGGACCGGGTCGTCCGGAGCCCGGTGCTCGGGGGGCAGGTGCGAGGGGTGCTCGACGAAGTGCTCAACCAGGGCCCGCAGCATGTCGACCACCGTACGGCCCTGGGCGACCGAGTCCGGGCGCAGGTAGATCCGCTCGTGGTTGAACGAGCGCAGCCGGGCCAGGGCGTCGCCCATGGGCTCGGACATGCCGACCAGGCCGGTGGCGCTGATGGTGGCCACGATGTCGGTGATGAACGCGTCCAGCTGGGCGGAGCGGGTGGCGCCGCAGCGCTCGGCCACCTCGGCCGGCAGCTCGGCCGGGTCGACCAGGCCGGCGACCGCCGCGTCCTCCAGGTCGTGGGCGCAGTACGCCACCCGGTCGGCCAGCCCCACCACCTGGCCCTCCGGGGTGGCCGGGGCCGGCCGGGACCAGGAGTGGTTGCGGATGCCGTCGAGGGTCTCGGCGCACAGGTTCAAGGGGGACGCCGTCACGTCCGCCCCCCACACGGCGTGGTCGAAGCCCGGGACGAACACCGCGAAGGCGTCCTCGGAGGCGTGGCCCCCGGGGCCGTGGCCGCAGTCGTGGCCCAGGGCGATAGCCTCGGTGAGAGCCACGTTCAGCCGGCACGCCCGGGCGATGGCGGTGGCCACCTGGGCCACCTCGAGGGCGTGGGTGAGCCGGGTGCGCTGGTGGTCGGCGGGGAAGATGAACACCTGCGTCTTGCCGGCCAGGCGCCGGAACGCCGCGGAGTGCAGCAGGCGGTCGCGGTCCTGCTCGAAGCAGGTGCGCAGCCGGTCCGGCTCCTCCGGCCGGGCCCGCCGGTCGGGGGCCCATGCCGAACGGGTGGCCCCGGCGGCCAGCTCGGCGTCCTCGGCCTCCTCGCGGGCCGGGCGGTCCAGCAGCGGTGCCGGCCCGACCACCACGGCGTCGTCGCCGGCGTGGGCCTGGCGGACGCCGGCGGCCAGCCGGTGCCCGGCCATGGTGGCGGCCCACCGCCGGGAGCGCTCGGCCGCCGCGCCGGCGGGGTCGGTCGCCTCCGGGACGTCGGAACGGAGTTGAGGGCTGTAGCCGGCCACGGGGATCAAGCTATCGTCGGGGCGCGACGGCGAAGGGGAGCCGGCCCCCGGTCCCCACCTTTTTCCGAACTGTCATGAAGGCCGACCGGTTACTCAGATCCGGCGGTGGGAACCTACGATGGACCGATCCTGGCCGCAACCAAGGGAGAGCCCGCAGTGGACGTGCGTATCGGAGTCGTGCAGTCACCCAAGGAGATCGAGGTCGAGTTGGCCGACGGCACCGACGCCAAGAAGATCACCGCGCAGATCGAGGAGGCGGTGGGCTCCGAAACCGGGATCCTGTGGCTGACCGACCGGCGGGGCCGCAAGGTCGGAGTGCCCTCGGCCCGCATCGCCTACGTCGAGATCAACGCCGTGAGCGACGAGCGCCGGGTCGGTTTCGGCGCGGCGGTGCGCTGAGCGGGCGTTCCCGGTGAGGGACCGGCGTGGCTGACCTCCTCGATCGCAAGCTGGTGTTCGTCACCGGCAAGGGCGGCACGGGCAAGACGACCATCGCCGCCGCGCTGGCCTGGCTGGCCGCGGCGCGGGGCAAGAAGACCCTCGTCTGCGAGGTGGACGCCAAGGGCGACCTGGCCAACTTCTACGAGACCGGACCCACCGAGTTCGAAGAGAGGGAGGTGGCGCCGCGCCTGTGGGCCATGTCCATGGACACCGAGGCGTCGCTCAAGCAGTACCTGTCGCTTCAACTGAAGCTGCCGCTGGTGGCCAAGATCGGCCCGCTGGCCAAGATGTTCGACTTCGTGGCGTCCGCCGCCCCCGGGGTCAAGGAGATCGTGACGGTCGGCAAGCTGTGCTGGGAGGTCCGGGAGCGCCACTACGACTTCATCGTCGTCGACGCCTCCGCCAGCGGCCACATCGTCAGCCAGCTGGCCGCCCCCCAGGCCATCAACCAGCTGGTCCAGGTCGGCCTGGTCCGCCAGCAGACCGGCTGGATGCTCGACATCCTCGGGGACGCGGCCACGACCGGGCTGGTGGTGGTGGCCACGCCGGCGGAGATGCCCGTCAGCGAGACCCTCGAGCTCACCGAGCGGGTCCGGGCCGAGACCAACGTGGACCTGGCGGCGGTGGTGGTCAACCGGGTGCTGCCTGAGCTGTTCGGGCGCGGCGAGGAGGAAGTGTTCGACCGGTTGACCGGCTCGGAGCCCCTCCGCCGGCCGGTGGAGGAGCGGCTGGGCGGGTCGATGACCCCTTTGCTGGACGCCGCCCGCCTGACGGTGACCATGCGCCGGTCGCGCACCGAGCACCTCGAGCGGCTCCGCGACGCCATCGACCCGTCCATACCGATGCTGTACATGCCGTACCTGTTCTTCCGGGCGCACGGGCTGCGGGCCACCCACCAGATCGCCGACGCCCTCTCCGCCGAGCTGGGGTACTGAACGATGGCTGACGTCGAGCGGGCCGACACCATGGAGGCCCTGCTGTCCTCCAAGGAGATCGTGATCGCCTGCGGATCCGGGGGGGTGGGCAAGACCACCACGGCGGCCGCCGCCGCCGCCATGGCCGCCGTCCGGCACCAGGGCAAGGTGCTGGTCGTCACCGTGGACCCGGCCCGCCGGCTGGCCAACGCCCTCGGCCTCGAGGGCTTCGGCAACGAGGAGAAGCGGGTCGACCCCGACGCCTTCAAGGCCGCCGGCGTGCGACCGCGCGGTGAGCTGTGGGCGGCCATGCTGGACACCAAGCAGAGCTGGGACGACCTGGTCCGCCGCCACGCCCCCGACCGCGAGACGGAACGGCGGATCCTGTCGAACCCGCTGTATCAGAACATCTCCGGGAAGTTCGTCCAGAGCCACGACTACATCGCCATGGAGCGGCTCTACGAGATCCATTCCAGCGGCAACTACGACCTGATCGTGGTGGACACGCCGCCCACCCGCAACGCCATGGATTTCATCGAGGCGCCCCGGCGGATGGCCGACTTCTTCTCCTCGAAGCTTTTGCGACTCTTGATTGCGCCGTATCAGAGCCGGCTGGTGAACCTGGCGTCACGGCCGTTCTACCAGGTAGCCGACCGGGTACTGGGCTCGCAGTTCCTCGAGGACATCGCCGAGTTCTTCATCCTCTTCCAGACCATGTACAGCGGCTTCGTCGAGCGGGCCACCGCGGTGGAGCGCCTTCTCCGGGACAAAAGGACGACGTTCCTGGTGGTCAGCACCCTCGAGGCCGCTCCCGTCCACGAGGCGGAGTTCTTCATCCGGGTGCTCACCGCCAAGCGGTTCCATCTCGGTGCTCTGGTGCTCAACAAGGTCCTGCCGGCCTACCTGCTCGACGAGGACGCCGAGGAGAGAGCGGCCCAGCTGTGCGAGGCGGCCCCGGAGCTGGCCCGCAGCGGCGGGCTGGCGGCGTCGCTCGACACCGACGAGGAGCAGCTGGCCCGGGTGCTGTACGAGGTGGCGTCGAACTTCCGCAACTTCGCCATGGTCGCCCGCCGGGAGGCCAATCTGCGCCGGGAGCTGCAGATGCGGCCGGACGTGGTGGCCAGCGTCCCGGAGTTCGAGGGCGACATCCACGACGTGTCGGGCCTGCTGCGCCTGGGCGAGCGCATCTGGTCCTGACCCTTCGCCGCCTACCTTGGCACTGTGGCCACACTTGCTGATCTCGTAGCCGAGCACACCGAGCTGGAGGAGCCGGCGATCACCCACCTGCAGCGGCTGGTGGCCGGATGGGGCGTGCTCTCCGACCTGTGCTTCGCCGACCTGCTGCTCTTCGTCCCGGTCATGGGCTCGCCGGAGTCGTTCGTGGTGGTGGGCCAGGTGCGCCCGACGACCAGCCAGACGCTGCACCTCGACGACCAGGTCGGTCACGTGATCGAAACCGACGAGCGGCGCATCGTGTCGCGGGCCTGGCGGCTCGAGACCGTGGTAGAGGACGAGGTCCGCCTGCCGGGACGGACCGAGCCGGCCCGCCTGGTGTGCATCCCGGTGCGGTGGCAGGGCCGGCTGGTGGCCATCATGACCCGGGAGTCGGCGTTGTCGGTCG
>JAKAXG010000704.1 GCA_021827225.1 Actinomycetes bacterium
TCCGCTTCCATCTGCGCTGCGTCCATCACGTCGAGGCCACGCTCGGCGTAGGTGAGGTAGCGGCCCTTTGCCACCCTGGAGTACTCCCTGACCGCCTCCTCGCGGCTGTCAGCCACCAGTACGTTCCGGCGGAGCGGCTGGGGCCCGAAGGGCTTACCCCGGGCGGCGAACCCCTCGCGCACCACCTTGTAGCGCTCGGCGACCTCGGCGAGCGGGGTCTCGGGGGGGCAGGCGTAGCCGTCCCCGAAACGACCGGCCCGGCGGGCGCCGGCCAGGCTGTGGGCCCCCACCCATATGGGCGGGTGGGGGTCCTGCACCGGCCTGAGATGGGGGCGGACGTTCTCCAGGGTCCAGTAGCGGCCGTGGAAGGTGACCTCCTCCTCGCTCCACAGCCTCTGGATCAGCTCCAGTGACTCGTCCATCCGGCCGGCCCGCTCCCGGAACGGAACGCCGAGGTAGTCGAACTCCTCCGGCCGGTAGCCGAGCCCCACGCCGAACACCAGCCTGCCCTCGGTCACCACGTCGAGCGTGGCGATCTCCTCAGCGAGCATCACCGGGTGGTAGAGGGGGGCGATGACGATCTGGGTAACCAGCTTCATCTCCGGTCCCACTTCCCCCGCCAGCCGGGCCAGGAGGGGTACGGGCTGCAGCCACCGCAGGTCTCCGTAGAGGAAGTGCTGGCCCACGGCCGCGTAGGTGAATCCGCTGGCCTCGGCCTCGCTCACGATCCGGCACACGTCCCGGAATTGCTGCAGGGGACTCACCGACGCGGGCACGTCGCTCAACAGCAGACCTACCTGGACCACAGCCTCCGCTCCCTCACTGGTCGCCACTCCTCCATCCGCCAGTTTCTACTAATCATAATCCTAGATGTGGCCGGACGCCCACCTGGACGCCCGGCCGCGCATCTCACTTGGCGGTCAGGCCCCCGTCGATCGGGACGGTCACGCCGGTCACGAAGCTGGCGTCGTCGCTGGCCAGGAAGGCGATCACAGAGGCGATCTCCGATGGTTGGGCAGCCCGACCCAGAGGTATGCCGGCCACGAACTGCTTGACCAGCTCCTCCACATCGGCTCCGGGCTCACGACCGAAGAACTGAGCCAGCATCGGCGTCTGCACGGTGCCCGGGCAGATGACGTTGACCCGGATGCCGTCGGGGGCTCCCACGAGAGCCAGCGCCCGGGTCAGGCCGATCAGCGCGCTCTTGGTGAGGGAGTAGATCGGGCTGAAGGGCGAGCCCACCAGCGCCGATGTCGAGGCGGTCATGGTCACCGACGACTTGCCGGCCCGCTTGAGCAGATCCCAGGCCAGGGTGGCGCTGTAGAAGGGGCTCTTCATGTTCACGTCGATGTTGCGGCTCCAGTCAGCGTCGCTGATGTCGAGCCCGGCCGGGCCGGGCATCCCGACCTGGTTGTGCATGACGTGGAGCAGCCCGTGATCCGCCTCGATCCGGCTGTACAGCCCCTCGAGCTCCTCGACGCTCGTCCCGTCGACCTGCTCGGCCTGGGCCCGGCCCCCGTCAGCCGCAATTTCCTCCACCACGGCCTTGGCGCTGTCACCGTTCAGGTCGGCCACGTACACCATGGCCCCTTCCGAGGCCAGCCGCCGGCTGATCTCCCGGCCCATGCCCGATCCCCCGCCGACGACTGCGGCGATGCGGCCCTCAAAACGCTGTGTCATCTGTCAGTTCCTTTCGTTTGTCCTAATTGCTGGTGCCTGGCGCCCTAGCGACGCTGGTCGAAGGACCGGCCCAGGAGTTCCGACACGATGCGGAGCCGCTGCATGGTCGGCGTGCCCCCGGCCAGCGCCCACCCGTGGGCGTCACGGTGGAGACGCTCGATTCCGTAGTCCTCCGTGAAGCCGTTGGCGCCGTGAAGCTGCATCGCCAGGTCCGTGACCCGCTTGGCCATCTCGTTGGCCGTGCACTTGGCCAGCGATACCTGGAGCGGATCGGGCAGACCCGTTCCGGCGTTGCTGGCGGCGCGTTCGACGAGCAGCCGGGCCGCCTCCACCTGCAGGGCCATGTCGGCCACCGTCAGCTGGATCGCCTGGAACTCGATGAGCGGCTTCCCGAACTGCCGACGCTCCTGGACGTAGGCGATCGTCCGGTCCAGCGCGGCCTGCCCCAAGGCCAGGCTCATGGTGGCATTTCCGAGACGCTCGATGGAGAAGCCGGTGAACAGCTTCCGGAATCCCCCGGCATCGACCACCAGGTTGTCCGCCGGCACCCGCACATCGTCGAACACCACGTCCGCTGAGGGAATCCCCCGGAAGCCCATGAGCTTCTCCGGCTCCCCGAAACTGACACCGGGCCGGTCCGCCTCCACGATGAGCGCTCCGATCCCCCGGGCCCCCGGTGTGTCCGTGAGGCGGGCGTACACCAGGTAGAAGTCCGCCTCGCCTCCGTTGGAGATCCACCGCTTGCTGCCGGTCAGCCGGTATTCGCCGTCGACCAGCCGGGCCCGGGTCGACATGTCAGTGGCGGCCGATCCGGCATCCGGCTCGGAGATGGCCACCGCCATCGTGGCCTCCCCCCGGACGATCGGGGGCAGGAAGGCCTTCTTCTGGTAGGCGCTTCCCAGCAGGCTCACCACCTGGGCCGGCCCGGTGTTGGATTCGAAGACCTGGAAGGCGGCCGGCCGGCAGTGCTTGGCCAGTTCCTCGACGACCACCAGGGCTTCGGCGAAGGGCCGGCCCGAACCCCCGTGCTCCTCCGGCAGCGCGATGCCGAGAAGCCCCAGCGAGCCGAGGAACAGGCGCTCCTCCCGCGGGAACGGGGTGCGGTCGCGATCCCACTGGGCGGCCAGCGGCGCATAGCGCTCCGTCGCCACGGACGCCGCCAGGTCCCTGACGGCCTGAAGATCCGCACCCGGATCCGGGTTCGCTGTGCTCATATCCGGGCGTCTCCTGTCGATGGGGAAGAGGAATGGATGGGTACGCGGCAGCCGGCTGCAGGTTGCCCCTGGGCCGCTAGCATGATAACTA
>JAKAXG010000038.1 GCA_021827225.1 Actinomycetes bacterium
CAACGCCCTGCGCCAGCTGGGCGGGGCGGTAGGGGTGGCCCTGCTCAGCACCGTGGTGGCCGAGGTGGGCCCGGTCCGGATCGTGGGCGGCCACCCGCTGCCCCACCTGGCCGCCTACCACGACGCCTTCCTCCTGGCCGCCGGGTTCGCGGTGCTGGCCGCGGTGGCGTCACTGCGGATCAACGACTCCGAAGCGGCGTCCACCATGGTGAAGCGGAGCCGGCGCCGGCCCGCTCCGGAGGCTTCCTCGCCGGTGGTCCAGCCGGCCGGGGCTTGAGCGGGCGCCGGTCCACCGGTCAGTCGTCGTAGGTCGGCTCCTCCCACCACGGGTACCAGTCGGGCTCGTCCCGGCTGGGCTGGAGCTTCCATTCCGCCGGTCGCTTCTCCAGGAAGCTCTCGACGCCCTCCCTGGCGTCAGCCGCCCGGCCCGTCTGGAACACGGCCAGCGAGTCCACCCGGTGCGCCTCCATGGGATGATCCCTGGTCAGCATGCGCCACAGCATCTGGCGGGTGATGACGGCTGACACCGGTGCGGTGTTCCCGGCGATCTCCAGGGCGACGGCCCGGGCCTCGGCCAGCAGCTGGTCCTGGGGGTGGACGCTTCGTACCAGGCCGGCCGCCAGGGCCTCCGACGCCGGGAACACCCGGGCGGTGAGGCACCACTCCAGGGCCCGGTTGATGCCCACGATGCGGGGCAGGAACCAGCTGCTGGCGCTCTCGGGCACGATGCCGCGGGCGGCGAAGACGAAGCCGATGCGGGCCGTGTCGGCCATCATGCGGATGTCGGCGGGGAGGATCATCGACGCCCCCACCCCCACCGCCGGGCCGTTGATGGCGGCGATCACCGGCTTCTTGCTGCGGAACATGCGCAGGCTGACCAGCCCGCCGCCGTCGCGGGGAGCCCGGCGGCCGGCGGGGGCCTCGCCGTGGTCGAAGGTGGAGCCGCCGGAGCCCAGGTCGGCACCGGCGCAGAACCCCCGGCCCCGGCCCGTGAGGATGACGGCCCGGACGGCGTCGTCGGCGTCGCTGCGGTCGAACGCCTCGATCAGTTCGTGCATCATCTCGACCGTGAAGGCGTTCAGCCGGTCCGGCCGGTCCAGGGTGATGGTGGCCACCGGGCCGTCCACCTCGTAGGCGATCTGGTTGAAGGTCATTCCGCTACCTTGCCATTCATGAGCGGCCGGCGGCTTCACGAGCGCGCCGGCGGCCCGCTGGCCTGGCTCGGCACCCTGGTGCTGCTCTACCTGGCCGTCCCGGTGGTCGCCTTCGTCGTGCGGATCGCCGGCTCGTCGCACACCGGGTTCTCCGCCCCGGGGCTGTTCCCGGCGCTGTGGGTGTCGGCGGCCGCGGCGACCATCTCGGTGGTCCTGATCGCCGTGTTCGGCATCCCCCTGGCGTGGGTGCTCGCCCGCTCGCGCAGCCGCATGGCCGGGTTGATCGGCTCGGCCGTCTACCTGCCTCTGGCCGTCCCCCCGCTGGTCAGCGGCCTGCTGCTGATCTACCTGGTCGGGCCGTACACCTTCCTCGGGCGGCTGTTCCACCACCACCTGACCGACTCCCTCGCCGGAGTGGTGCTGGCCCAGACGTTCGTGGCCGCCCCGTTCCTGGTCGTCTCCGCCCGGGCGGCGTTCACCACCGCCGACCGCTCGGTGGAGGAGGTGGCGGCCACGCTGGGCCACCGGCCCCTGGCCCGGTTCTTCCGGGTCGGCCTGCCGTCCGCCCGCTACGCCATCCGGGCCGGTCTGCTCCTGTCGTGGCTGCGGGCGTTCGGGGAGTACGGGGCGACCGTGCTCCTCGCCTACCACCCGTTCTCGCTCCCGGTGTACACCTACGTGCAGTTCTCCGGCACCGGTCTGGCCAACACCGAGGCCCCCACCGCTCTGGCGCTGGGCGTGGCGCTGGTCGTGGTCGGTCTCGGCTGGCTGCGGCCGCCCCGGCGACGGGCCCCGGCGTCCCTGCCCGCGGCCGGTTCCCCGCCGGCCGCCCATCCGGTCCCGGTGGGCTTCGACCTGGACGTGGCGATGGGCTCGTTCCGGCTGCGGGCCGCCCACCGGTCCCGCTCGCACCGCACCGCCATCCTCGGGCCGTCGGGCTCGGGGAAGTCGCTGACCCTCCGCTCTCTGGCCGGGCTGCTCGGCGCCGGCGCCGGGGCGGTCTGGTACGGGGACCAGCCGGCCGAGACGGTGCCGGTCGAGGACCGCCACGTCGGCTACGTCCCCCAGGGCTACCAGCTGGTACCCCACCTCGACGTGTGGCGCCAGGTCTGCTTCGGGGTGGGGGCCGACCCCTCTCTGGGCGCCTACTGGCTGGAGGTGTTCGGCCTGGCCGGCCTGGCCGACCGGCTCCCGAGCCAGCTCTCCGGCGGCCAGCGCCAGCGGGTGTGCCTGGCCCAGGCCCTGGCGCGGCGGCCCCGCCTGCTTCTCCTAGACGAGCCGTTCTCCGCTCTCGACGCTCCGGTGAGGGCCGAGCTGGCCCGCGAGGTGAGGCACCTGCAGCGCCAGGCCGGCCTGTCGACCGTGCTGGTCACCCACGTCCCCAAGCAGGCCGCCCTGCTCGCCGACGAGGTGCTGGTGATGCTCGACGGGCGCCTGGTGCAGGCCGGCTCGGCCGCCGAGCTGCACTCCCGCCCGGCCAGCCCGGCCGTCGCCCGGCTGCTGGGCATCGCCAACATCCTGCCCGGGACCTGCGGCCCGGGCGGCCGGCTGGTGGCGGGCGGGGTGGGGCTGGCGGTCCCGGTGCCCGACGCCGCGGTCGGAGCCCCGGTCACCTGGTGCATCCATCCCGGCCACGTCCGCATCGCCGGGGACGGCCCCATCCCGGCGGTGGTGACCGACGTGGCCGACCTGGGCTCGGCGTCGATGGTGGAGCTGCGGGTCGGCGACGGCCTGATCGTCACCGCCCGCAGCCACGATCCCCGGGCCCACCGGGCCGGGGATCGCTGCTCGGTGGACCTGCCGGCCGACGCCATCACGGTGTGGGGCGCCGAACGCTCTCCGAACGGCTCAGCCCCGGGCGCCGGAGCGCTGGATGGCCGTTTCGTCGGTCCCTAGGTAGGAGGCGATGACCGCCGGGTGGGCCAGCACCTCGGCCGGCGTCCCCTCGGCGATCACCCCGCCCAGCTCGAGGGCCACCAGCCGGTCGCACAGCCCGCTGAGCAGCGGCATGTCGTGCTCGATGATGAGGATCGAGCACCCGGTCCGCTCCTGGATCCGGCGCAGGAGGGGGCCCAACGCCTCGGTCTCCTTCTGGGCCACGCCACCGGAGGGCTCGTCCAGCATGAGCACCTTGGGGTCCTGGGCCAGGATGCAGGCCAGGTCCACGATCCGCCGGGTGCCGGTGGACAGCTCCCCGGTCAGCTTCTGGCGGTAGGCGGCCAGGCCCATGAGGTCGATCAGCTCGTCGACGACGGTGGCGATGGCCAGCTCGGACTCGTAGCATGCCGGCAGCTGGAGCGCCGCGGCCAGCATGTCCCGGGACTGGACGTGACGCTCCCGGGCCACCGCGATGGTCTCGGCCACGGTGAGGGTGGGGAACAGCTTGGCGTCCTGGAAGGACCGGCCCATGGCCCCCCGGGCGCGCTCGTTCGGTGACCACCCCGAGACGTCGACGCCCCGCAGCCGGATCCGGCCGGCGTCGATCTTCAAGAACCCCGACACGCAGTCCATGAGGGTCGTCTTGCCGGCCCCGTTGTGGCCGATCAGCCCGACGATCTCGCCGGGGCGGACCGCCAGGTCGACATGGTCCACCGCGGTGATGCCCCCGAAGCGCTTGACCACGTCGACGCACTCGAGCACCGGCTTGGCGTCGGGGTCGATCCGGGGGGGCTCGGCCTTGGGCTTGCGCCGGCTGCGGGTGCGGGCCGCCGGCTTGGCCGGGGCGGGCGCCGCCGAGTCCTCGTGGGCGGCGGCACCGGCGATGAACACCGAGCGCAGGATGTCGGGCCGCTCCAGCAGTTCGGCGGCCGGCCCCTCGAAGCGGACCTCGCCCTTCTCCATGAACACGGCCCGCTCGGCGAGGTTGAGGGCCACGTTCACCGACTGCTCCACGATGACGATCGTCGAGCCCCGCCGGTGGACCTCGCGCACCACCTCCAGCAGCTGTCCCACGATGGTGGGCGCCAGCCCCAGGGACAGCTCGTCGATCATGAGCAGCTCCGGGCGGGTCATCAGAGCGGAGCCCAGAGCCAGCATCTGCTGCTCACCCCCGGAGAGGTTGCCGGCCATCTGGTTGTGCCGCTCGGCGAGCACCGGGAACAGCTCGAGCACCTCCTCCCGGGCCGCCTCGATCCGCTCGGGGTCGTCGCGGATCAGCCAGGTGGCCAGGCGCAGGTTCTCGGCGACCGTCAGGGTCGGGAACACCCCCTTGCCGCCGGGCATCAGTGACACGCCCCGGCGGGTGGTCACGTCGGCCGGGAGGTTGGTGATGTCCTCCCCCTCGAACACCACCCTGCCCCGCTTGGGCCTGACCAGGCCGCAGATGCCCTTCAGCAGTGTCGACTTGCCGGCGCCGTTCGTGCCGAGCAGGGCCACGATCTCGTGGCGGGACACGTCGAAGTCCACCCCGAAGAGGATCTGCACCGGCCCGTAGGAGACGTCCACGTCGCGGCACGACAGCAGCGTCCCGGCGGGGGCCGGGGCGCCGTCCAGCACCGGCACCTCGGCGGTGACGTCGAGCAGGATGTCGGAGCCCGGGCTGGACGGCTCCGGGCGGCCCCGGCGCAGGGCCGATCCGAGGCGGGTGACCGGGCTCATACTCCTACCTTCTCCCTGTCCCGACCGGCCGGTTCCTGGGAGGCCAGGGCGCTGAGCAGCCCCGCCTCCTGCTCTGCCCCGGACCCGCCGCCGTCGCGCTTGTCGGCGACCAGGCTGGGCACCAGTATCCCCCGGCGGTCGGCGACCAGGCGCAGCAGGCGGTCACGAACCCCGAAGACCACCTGCCCCAGGCCGCCGGGGAGGAACAGCAGGATCCACAGCAGGGCGGCACCGCTGACGGTCTCCCGCCAGGTCCCCAGCCAGGTGAGGGTCTCGAGATACTTGAACGACAGGATGCCGATCAGCGCCCCGGTGACCGATCCGAGGCCTCCGATCACGCTGTAGCAGAACACCGTGATGCTGTCGATGGCGGGGAAGCTGCCCGGGTTCAACGCTCCCAGGAGCAGGGCGTCGAGGGCCCCGGCCACCCCGGCGATGATGCCGGCGGTGATGAAACCGGCCAGCTTCACGCCGGTCGTCCCGACCGACGCCGACGCGGCGGCCCTCTCGTTGTCGTTGGTGGCGATCAGCACCCGGCCGGCCCGGGACTTGCGCAGCCCGGCCGTGACCACGATGGTGAGGGCCAGGAAGCACAGGCACACCACGTAGAGCTCGTAGTAGTTGTTCAGGTCGAAGCGCTGTAGCAGCAGCGGCCGCGGCACCCCGTTCTGGGGGATGAACTGCGGGAAGGTGTCGGTGTTCAGGAAGTACTGGTCGAGAGCCACCCCCATGGCCAGCGTGGTAGCGGCCAGGAAGAGGCCCTTGATGCGCAGCGCCGGCAGGCCGATGAGCAGCGCCACCACCGCTCCTGTCAGCGCCGCCGCCAGGATGGCGAAGAAGAAGTCCACGTTCCAGCGGGCGACCAGGTTGCCGGCCATCATGCCGGCCACCCCGGAGAAGCCGAACTGCCCGAGGCTTATCTGGCCGCCCCATCCGGTCAGCACGACCAGCGACACCCCCACCATCGCCCACACCACGGCGAAGCCGGCCAGCAACTGGCTGCTCGGGCCCCAGCCGTGGGGAACGAAGACGAAAGCGGCGGCCAGGCCGGCCAGCAGCAGCCGCCGGCTCCACAGCACCTCCGGCAGCTCTCGCAGCTCCAGCGGGATGGGCTTGATGACCGCTACCGACGTCCACGACGAGTCGCCGGACTCCTTGGCCCGGCTCAGCTTGCCGGACTGGGCCAGCAGCGACCCCAGGATCACCACCAGGTAGACGGCCCAGATGACCGACGGGTCGTTGGTGAAGTTCCACCTCACGACCTGCTCGATGATCCCCAGGCCGACGGCGGCGGCGAAGGCCAGCGGCAGCGACTCCATGCGGGCGACCACGGCGGCGGCCAGCATGGGCACCAGCACGGTCGGCCCATTGGATATGGCCCCCGGCTTCACTCCCTCGAAGGGGGCCTGCAGCATGTAGGTGAGGGCGGCCAGGGCACCCGCGATGACCCACACGATCGTCGACAGCCGGTTGACGGGGATGCCGAGCAGCAGGGCCCGGTCGCTGTTCTCCGCCGCCGCCCGTACCGCCACCCCGGCGCTCGTGCGCAGCAGGAACCAGGCGAGGAAGGCGATGACCAGCGGCACCACCATCACGATCATGATGGCGTTGCTCTGGAAGGTGTAGACGTCGATGGGGATGGACAGGCTGAACGGCGGCGAGAACGACCCCGACAGCGAAACGAAGTGGATGGCCTTGGAGCCGATCAGCTCGAGGCCCCCGAAGACCTGCGCCAGGCCGATGCTGGCCACCAGCACGATCAGCCGGGGTGAGCCGCGGAAGCGCCGGATGGTCGAGATCTCGGTGCAGCCGCCGACCACCCCGCCGACGATGGTGGCCAGCGGCAGGGCCAGCCAGTAGTTGAGGCCGTGGACCTTGACCAGGCCGATGGCCAGCACCCCGATCATGCTGCCGAGGGCGCCGTGGGCGAAGTTGATGAACCGGTTGGCCCGGTACACCAGGATCAGACCCATGGCCCCCAGCGCGGTGGCCGACCCGTAGACCACCCCGAGCAGCACGATGCCGATGGGCGCCCGGCGGTGCAGCCAGCCGTGGGTGCCGGTGGCCAGGGTTATCAGCACGTAGAGGGCGATCACGCCGGCCACGACGGTCGCCGTGCGGCCCCTGCTGCTCAGGGAGTTCCACCGCTCGAGGAGCGGGTTGGCCGCCGGCGCGGTCACGACGGGATCGGGCATCCGGGCTTCCCCTTCGGGATGTTGGTGGAGACGATGGAGCCGTCGGAGCTGACGGTGGCCACCCAGCGGGCGTTGTTGGAGCTGCTCGGGTTGTAGGCGCCCTGCTTGCCGTTGTAGGGCGAGACGGTGCTGGGGCTGTAGCAGATCTCCCGGACGTCGTTGGGGATGGTGTACTGGTCCTGGCTGAAGCCCCACAGGCCCATGGGGCCTTCTCGGGGCGGGTAGTTGAACATCCCCTGCTGGAAGGTCTGGGGGGTCAGGTCCGGGCCGGCCATCTGGATGCCGATGGCCAGTTGGTCCATCTGGGCGTAGATGAGGTTGACGAAGAAGGCCGGCTCGTCGCTGCGGACGGTCTTGTAGGCGGCGTAGCCGATGGTCTGGGTGTACGGGACGGTGGGACCGTTGGGGCTGATGCCGAAGGCGTGGGCGGCGAAGTTCTGGTTCCACAGCTGCGCCGTGTAGTCCTGGTCGGTCAGGGCGGTCCCGACGATCACGAACTCGGGCAGGTAGTTCTGCTGGTTGCCCTGGCCGGAGAGGTAGACCGGGAAGATGGGGTCGCAGCCGCAGATGACAGTGGTGTAGCCGTGCGACTTGAGATTCGAGATCAGGTTGGCGGCCTGCTGCGACATGGTCCCGAGGTCCAGGCTGTAGGTGAACACGTCGGCCTGGCAGCCCGCCTTGGCCATGATCTGCTTGGCCACCGCCACCGACTCCTGGTACCAGCTGTTCTCCGGGGCGAGCAGGGCGAACTTGCGGGGGGCGTTCTTGAGCGAGCCGCCGGCGTAGGCGGCCGGTGTGCCCTGGGGGCACAGCTTCTGCACCGCGTACACCGCCGAGAGGGAGGCCACGTCGGTCCCGTCGGTGGCTACGGACCAGGTGAACGGGGCGTGCTGCTGGTGCCAGGCCCGGGACATGTAGGGGTCGCCGAAGGCCATCACCCCCTGCTTGGCCAGCGCGTCGGCGTACGGCTCCGACTCAGCCGATAGGTCGGCGAAGGCTTTCATCGACTTGACCGTCAGGGCGTCGGCCTCGGCCTGCGCCTGGCCGGTTCCGAGCAGCTCGTTCGAGAGGGAACCCTGCCCGTTGTAGAAGTGGACGACGATCTTGCGGCCGTAGAACTGGAAGTGGCTGTTGAAGTACTGGGCCAGGGCCTGGACCGTCCGCTCCGTGTCGGCGTTGGTGTCCCTGAGCGACGCCCCGGCCAGCTGGGCGAGGGTCTGCTGGAAGCTCTGGTCGTTGGTGAGGCGGAAGCTCACGTTGATGGTGTTGCCGGTGACCCCCATGGCCGTCGCTCCCCCGTTGTTGCCGCTGAACTTCTCGCACGGCGGCGAGTAGGGGTCCCCGGGGATCTGAAGGCTCTGGCCCCCGCAGGGGACCACCTTGGCGGCACCCTGGGTGGCGGCCACCTGCCCGCTGTGGGATGGGGCCGTCCCCGCCGTGCCCGCCTGGGAGGCGCCGGCGGCGGCGGTTCCGGCCGTGGTGGAGCCGGCGGAGGCGGTGGACGCCCCGGCCGAGGAGGCCCCGCCGGCCGAGCCGCTGGACCCGGCCGGGGACCCGGACCCGGCGCTCAGCGCCCCGGAGCTGCCGCTGGAGAGGGTGCCGGACGACCCGGCCGCCACGGTGGCCGCCTTGGGCACCCGGCTGGGAACGAACAGGGCCACGATCACCAGTACCGCTACCAGCACGGCCATCGGCCCGTAGCCGCGGAAGAGACGCTGGAATACGCTGAAATAGCCGGGCGGCGGGCTGGAGGGGGCGCGCGTCCCCCTGCCCGCCGCCCCGTTCGACGGGGCGGTCATCTGTGCTTCTACTCCTCGAAGTTGACGGTGTACTGAGCGCGGCGCATCATCCGCCGGTCGACCTCGGCGAGCAGGCCGAGCAGGCCGAGGCCGGCCAGCCCGATGCCGAGCAGGGGGCCGCCGGCGCCGTAGTGCACCGCAGCGGCGTTGGTCACCGGGGCCACCTGGGGGGACCCGGCCCGCCCCGACACCGGGGCGCTGCCCCCGGATCCGGCCCCCCCGCTGCTACCGGGCAGGGCGCCCGTCGACGGGCTGAGCGCCGACCCCGACATCCCGCCGACGGACGGCGACGGGGCGGCGGTCAGGGCGGCACCGGTAGCGCCACCGCTGCCCGTGGCGGAAGAGAGGTCACCGGCCGGGCTGTTCCCGCCGAGGGTGATGGACCCGAGCAGGCTCAGGTTGTACGGGTTGGCGGCGACCGCCGAGCTGGAGGAGTTGACCCCGCCGAGCCCGGCGGACAGGAAGCCTCCCCCGTTGACCGAGGCGATGGCGATCTGCGCCACCGTGATCGGCGTGTCGGACTGGCACAGGGCCTGGACCAGCTGGCTCGGCTCCGCCGGGCTGAAGCCGTTCTCCAGGCCCCCGAACACCTGCTGCTGGGCGCCCTCGGTGGCGTTGAGGCCGGCGTTGATGGCGTTGTCGCGGGTGTTGTTCGGGACCGCCTCGATCTGCAGGGCCGAGACCGACTGGACCCCCCGCTCGACCGACGACTGCGGGAAGAGCACCTTCAGGCCCACCGTGGCGAGGACCTGGTTGACGGCGTCCTGCAGCGCCGCCGGGCTCTGATCGGTGGGCACCGGGGTCCCGGCGATCTGCAGGGAGCCGAGGGTGAACGACCCGCTGGGTTCGGCGGCACCGCCCGACGGATAGACGGACTCCCAGTGCAGGCCGGTCATCTTGACCAGGCCGTTGGCGATGCTGAGAGCGCCGATGTCGGATGTGGCCCCGGCCTCGCGCTGGCCGTTCACCAGGCCCGACCAGGCCCGGGTGGCCATGTTGGACACGGTGAACGCCGCGGTGGTCAGGGGGGCGAAGCTGGTGTCCGCCTCGCCGTAGGGGGTGGCCGTCGCCTTCACGAACTCGTTGGACCCGAACGACGGCTGGGAGGTCCCGGTCGACGGGTCCGGTTGCTGGCTGATGCCCTTGTCCGCTCCCGGTTGGCCGGTCTCCGTCTCGAGGGGTTGGGGCACCTGGTCCGGTTTGAACGACTGGCTGCCGCAGTTGTAGCCGGTCAGGGAGGTGCCGATGGCGCCCAGGTCCACCCCCTGGGACTGGGCCCGGGCGATGCCGTTGGTGTGGCCGGCCAGGGCCTCCCCGAGGGTCACCCCGACAGCCAGTGACCCGTCGTGCGGGGCGACCGTCAGCGACTGGGCGTAGGAGGATCCCTGCCCGGGTGAGGGCGCCGCCTGGGCGCCCGGAGCGGTCACGATCATCACCGCTCCCGTCGCTGCCACGGCCGCCGATACACCACCGGCCAACCACTTGACCTGTCGCCGCCTCGGCACTTGTGCAGTTCCCCCAGCTCGTCTTGCGGTGAAAGGCGATCCCCCGCCTTTCATTGACGGCTGACCTATTCGCCGGCCGAGCCCCGATCTCCTTCCCGGAATCTGGCCGGCCGCATGCCTGTTCCGGTAGGCGGGAGCGCTGCCACTAGTCGCCGCGCCGGCGACGGAGCACGGCCAGGCGCACGAACCCGATGCCCTTCAGCCGATGGGGTCGGATGCCCTGGACCGAGAAGCGGGGGTCGTCGCGGAAGGTCTCGGCGAGCGACGGGGAGATCAGGACCGAGCCCGGGCGGGCGGCGATGGTGGCGCGGGCCGCCAGGTTCACCACCGGGCCGAAGAGGTCGCCGCCCTGCGAGACGACCGACCCCGACGCCACCCCCACCCGGACCGACGGCAGTTCGGGTGAGTCGAACGTCTCCGCCAGGGACAGGGCGATCTCGCCGACCTGGTCGATGTCGGAGCTGAACATGACCTCGTCGCCGATCATCTTGATCACCCGGCCGCCGCCGCCGACGACCTGGTCGGTGGCCAGCACCTCGAAGCGCTCGATCAGCTCGGCCGTCTCCCGGTCGCTCAGCTGCTCGCTGAGCGACGTGAAGCCCACCAGGTCGGCGAATCCCACCGCCGTCACCGGGCTGTCCTCGCCGGTCCCGCCCCAGGTCGCCTGCCTGGTGGCCGAATCCAGCAGGTGCCGGCGGAAGAGGTACCCGACCACCTTCTCCAGCTCGTCGATGCGTTCCCGGTTCAGCATGTCCTCGCCGCTGGAGGCCAGGCGGTCGGACCAGAACCCCACTACGGCGTCGGCCATGCGCGCCGCGGCCAGGCCCAGGGTGCGGGCCATGTGGAGCAGGTCGGCGTTGTCCAGGCCGCCGGTCTCGACCAGATGCCGGACCCGGCGCAGGGCCTCCACGTCGGCGTCGAGATATCCGTCCTCCCCGACGGGCAGGTCCGGGAGCCCCATGGCCCGCCGCAACCTCCTGGCCAGCTCGAGATCGACACCCGACTCGCTGGCCAGCTCGGCCCCGCTCAGGCGCCGGCTGTCGGGCATCACCGCGGCGGCGATGAGCTCCGGGGAGGGCAGGACGGTTGCGCCGGCGCCGGTAGGCGCCGGGCCGAGGTCCGGATCCTCCGGCTGGCGGGTCAGTTGCGGTCCCGCCACCAGCCGACGAGCATGCGGTAGAGCAGCCCTCGGCGCGGCTCTTCAGCCCGACCGGCTCCGTAGAAGCGCTGGAACGCGGCCGTGTCGTCGGGGCCCGGTGTCCGCTCTTGGGGATCGGTCATGGGCTCGATTCTAAAGAGAAGTGTGGCCGCCGTCGGGGAACCGGCGGCGGCCCCACCGTGAGGGACCGGCGCTCAGGCCGCCGCCCGCTCCAGGATGTGCACCCCGCAGGCCGAGCCCAGGCCGATGACGTGGGCCAGGCCGACCTTGGCGTCGGCGATCTGGCGGTCTCCCGCCTCGCCGCGCAGGTGGTGGCAGACCTCCCAGATGTTGGCGATGCCGGTCGCGGCGATGGGATGACCCTTCGACTGCAGGCCGCCGGAGACGTTCACGGGTGTCCTGCCGTCTCGCCAGGGGGCGCCGGACTCGAAGAACGGCACCGCCTCGCCGGGCTTGCAGAGCATCAGGTTGTCGTAGTGGACCAGCTCGGCGGTGGCGAAGCAGTCGTGCAGCTCCACCAGGTCGAGGTCCTCCGGCGCCACCCCCGCCTGGGCGTACGCCTGCTGGGCGGCGTTGCGGGTGAGGGTGTTGACGTTCGGCAGGACCTGGCAGGCCTCCTCCCACGGGTCGGTGGTGAGCACCGACGCCGAGACCTTGACGGCCCGCCGCTGCTGGTCCGGCGACAGCGTCTTCAGCTTGGCGCCCGACACCACCACGGCGGCGGCCGCCCCGTCGCAGTTGGCGGAGCACATGGGCCGGGTGTTCGGGTAGGCGATCATGACGTCGTTCATGATCTGCTCGAGGGTCATCCGCTTGCTGTACGCGGCCAGCGGGTTGAGGGTGGAGTGGGCGTGGTTCTTCTCCGAGATACGGGCGAACAGCTCGAACGACGCGCCGCCGTACCTGTGCCCGTACTCCATGCCGATCTGGGCGAACACGCCGGGCATGGTCTCGGTCCCGACCCGGCCGTCGACGGGGGCCACGGCCCCGAAGCGGCCGTGCGGGGCGTACACGTTGGCTCCGTCCTTGGCCCGGCCGCCCGAGCCCAGCAGGCCGGCGCCGGCCAGCTTCTCCACCCCGACGGCCAGGCCCATGTCGCACTCGCCCGCCTTGACGGCCATGATGGCGGTGCGCAGGGCGGTGGCCCCGGTGGCGCAGGCGTTCGCCACGTTGTAGACGGGGATGCCGGTCTGGCCGATCTGCTTCTGCAGCTGCTGGCCGATGCCGGCGTTGGCGGCCATGAGGTTCCCGGCGGCCAGCACCCCTATGTCCTTCATGGTCACCTGGGCGTCGGCCAGCGCTTTCATGGCCGCTTCGGCCGCCAGGTCCACGGTGTCGAGTTCGGGGTGCTTCCCGAACTTGGTCATGTGGATCCCGAGGATCCAGATGTCGTCGCTAGCCACCTTCAGTCTCCCTCTACTGGTTCGAACCCGAAGCCGATGGCCTCGGTGCCCTCGTCGTCCGTGCCGACCACGTAGGTCGCCAGGCGGACCTTCATGCCGGTGCGGACATGCTCCGGGTCGGCCGGCGTGTTCATGACGTTGCCCCGCACGCTGGTCCCGTCGCAGTCGACCACGCCGGCCACGAACGGCACGGGGATCCCCGGGGCGGCGTACGCCACGATGGTGAACGTCCGCAGCTCGCCCTCGGTCGCCACCTCGCGCGGCTTGAACGACGTGCCCCCGCATGCCGCGCAGGCGTTGCGCCGGTCGAAGTACCGGGCGCCGCACGACTCGCACTCATGGGCCACCAGGTGGGGACGATCACCGAGGACCAGATAGTCGACCAGCGGGACCTGCTTCCCCATGCTTTCTCCCTTGCCTATGGCTGCCGGCCCCTCGCCGACCGAGTGAGAGTAGCGCCCCGCCGCCCGCCCCGACCAGCAAACCACCGAAATCGGTGCTCTCTATCCAGGCGGGCTGCGGCCCCGGTGACATCCCGGTCCCGGCCCGTTCTTCCGGTTCCGCCGGACGCCGCCGCCCGGGTGGAACCACCCGGCTTCTCCGGTAGGGCAACCTGTAGCCCGTGTTAGCGCTCCGGCGACGGCGCGGCGTCAGGCTCGGCTGGGCCCGTCCCCTGGCAGCCGCCCTCCTCGCCGTGCCGGTCGCCTCGGTGGCGACCGTCGCCGGGTCGCCGCCGGGATGGGCCGCCACCGCCCTGACCGGCCAGGTGCTCGACCTGGCGACCCTGCGCAGCGAGCAGCAGGCCGTGGTCACCGCCGACCACCGGCCCGCCATCGCCAAGGCCCGGTTCGCGGTGGACGAGCTGACCAATACCGTCTCCGGCGATCAGGACGCTCTGCGCTCGGCCGCCGACGCCCAGGCCCGCGCCCGGGCCGCCCAACAGGCGGCGGCCGCCCGGCTGTCCCAGGACCGGGCGGCCCTGACGTCCGCGGTCGCCACCGTGGGGGCGGACGACGCCCGCCTGGCCCACGACCGGGCCGCCCTGCGATCCATCGCCATCGGCCTCTACACCGGTCAGATCACCGATCCGCAGCCGACCAGCCTGCACGCCCTGGAGACCGACCAGCAGCAGGTGATCTACAGCGCCGAGGTGGAGACCGTCGCCGGAGTGGTAGACAGCAACCTCGGGCGCGACCTGACAGCCGCCCGCGCCGCCGCCAGGGACCGGGCCAGGGTGGCGGCCCGGGTGGCGGGCGACGACCGGGACGTGCGGGCGGCGGCCGCCGAG
>JAKAXG010000705.1 GCA_021827225.1 Actinomycetes bacterium
TGGTCCGCCCCTTCGACCGGGAGGCCGATCCCACCCACGTGACCGGCTCGGCCATCGTGACCGGCCCCGCCGGCGTGCTGCTGCACCGGCACAAGCGACTCGGGATGTGGCTGCAGCCCGGCGGCCACCTCGAGCCGGGCGAGACGCCGTGGGCGGCCGCCCGTCGGGAGGCGGAGGAGGAGACCGGGCTCAGCTTCGAGGCGTGGGCCGCCCGGCCCCCGCTTGCCCACCTCGACGTTCATCCCGGCGGCCGGGGCCACACCCACCTGGACCTGCGGTACGTCCTCGAGGTATCCGGCGACGACACGCCCAGGCCTCCTGCGGGCGAGAGCCAGGAGGTCCGGTGGTTCTCCCTGGCCGGCGCCATCCGGATCGCCGATCCCGGGCTGTCCGGCTTCCTGGAAAAAGGGCTGCCCTTTTTCCTCAACGACGCCTTCAACGGAGGGACCTAGTGGCAGTAGAAGTGCAAGGCATGTGCGACGAGCGGTTCAACGCCGTCAGGGCCACGCTGGCCGCCAGCCTCGAGCGGGGCGACGACGTGGGCGCCTCGGTGGCCGTGACCGTCGCCGGCGAGCTGGTGGTGGACCTGTGGGGCGGCTGGGCCGACGAGGCCCGGACCGAGCCCTGGGGCCGGGACACGATCACCAACGTGTGGTCGACCACCAAGACCATGACCGCCCTTTGCGCGCTCATGGTGGCCGACGCCGGCGAGCTCGACCTCAACGCCCCCGTGGCCCGGTACTGGCCCGAGTTCGCGGCCGCCGGCAAGGCGGACCGGGTCCTGGTCCGCCACCTCCTGGGCCACACCGCCGGGCTGGCCGGATGGTCCCAGCCCATCACCGTCTACGACCTCTACGACTGGGAGAAGTGCACGTCGCTGCTGGCCGCCCAGGAGCCGTGGTGGGAGCCGGGCAGTGCGTCCGGCTACCACGCCATCACCCAGGGCTACCTGGTCGGGGAGGTGATCCGCCGGGTCACCGGCCGGTCCCTCGGCACCTTCTTCCGGGAGGAGGTGGCCGGTCCGCTCGGCGCCGACTTCCACATCGGCCTCGACCCGGCCGACTTCCCCCGGGTGGCGAACGTCATCCCGCCGCCGCCCATCTCCATCCCCGACGAAGCCCACCTGCCGGAGATGGCCCTGAGGACGCTGATGAACCCGTTCATGGACGTGGCCGCGGTGTGGAGCGAGGACTGGCGCCGGGCCGAGATCCCCGCCGCCGGCGGGCACGGCAACGCCCGGTCGGTCGCCACCATCCAGGCCATACTCGCCAACGGCGGCACCCTCGCCGGCCGGCGGTTCCTCTCCGGAGCCGGTGTCGAGCGGGTCCTGGAGGAGCAGGCCAACGGCCGCGACCTGGTGCTCGGCGTCCCCATCCGCTTCGGGATGGGCTACGGGCTGCCGTCACCCCTGATGCCCATCAACGCCACCGGCCGGGCCTGCTACTGGGGCGGCTACGGCGGCTCGGTCATCGTGGTGGACCTGGAGCGCCGGGCCACCTTCGCCTACATGATGAACAAGATGGGAGACGGCCTGGTGGGCGACACCCGCGGGTTGAGCCTGGGCATGGCGGTCATGGCCGGGCTGGCCTCCTGACCGCCCTCGGGGCCTACCCCGCCGGGTCAGGGCGGGACAGCGCCGGCCCGTCGAAGCGATCGACGGTGGCGAAGCCCTCGGGAGGGGTGCGGCGGAGCCTGGTGGGCCGGGGCCCGGAGGGATAGCCGAGCGCCAGCACCCCGGCCAGCGCCCATCCCTCGGGTATGCCCAGAAGCCGGGCGACCTCGTCCTCCTGTCGGACCAGCATGGTCGTGATCACCCCGCCCAGGCCGGCGTCGCGGGCGGCCAGCAGGATGCTCCACGCGAAGGGGTAGATCGACGCCCCGCCGACCATGGTGTAGCGCTCGGCGTCCCGGTCGACCGCGGCCAGCCCCCTCAGGTCGGCCAGCAGGGCGAGCAGCACCGGCACCCGGTCCAGGTTCTCCGCCATGCCGCCCGGCTCGCCCGGTGCCGGTCTCATCCGGTCGGCCCCGGCCATGGCCTCGGCCTCCCTCTCCCGGTCGGTCACCGGCGCCCACGGGGTGAGCCCCGCCGCCCGGGCCGCCAGGTACTCGTACCAGCCCACCAGGTACAGATCCCGCAGGCGGCGCCTGAGCTCCTGGTCCCTGACCACGACGACCCGCCAGGCCTGGCGGTTGCCGCCGCTCGGGGCGAAGCGGGCGGTGTCGAGGATCCGGTAGACGACCTCGTCGGGTACCGGCGCGTCGCTGAACTCCCGCACGGCGCCGGTGGTGGTCAGGGCCTGGTGGAGATCCATGCCCGCCACCCTAGGTTTCCGGGTCGTCGGGCCGGATGAGGACCTCCTGGGCCACGGTGGCCAGGTGGATGCCGGCGGGGGAGTACACCTGACCGGTCGACAGGCCGCGGGGGGTGCCCAGCCCCTGGCAGCGGAAGTCGTGCAACTGCCAGTCGTTTCCGATCACGGGGTGGTGGAACCAGATGGCGTGGTCCAGGCTGACGCCGCTCCAGTGGCGGTCGGGGTCTCCGTCGACCGTCTGTTGCTTGGATCGCACGCTGTCGGTGGCCAGGTCGTCGGACAGGAAGGCCAGGGCGGCGGCGGCCAGGACCGGGTCGTCGGCCGGCGCGTCGGCAATCCGCAGCCACGCCATCGACCGCCCGCCGGCGTCGATCACCCGCCGGCGGTTCAGCATCCGGCTCCAGGAGGATTCCGCGATGCTGTCAGCGGAGGGGACATCGGGGAACGGAGAGGTCTCCGTGTAGCGGGCCGCCGGGGTGGAGGTGAACGACGCCGACATGTGCAGGATGGCGCCCCGCGACTGGCGGGCGACCACCGCCCGGGTGACGAAGTTGCGCCCGTTGCGCAGGCGGTCGACGTCGAAGCGGATGGGCTCCTCGGCGTCGCCCTTGCGGATGAAGTAGGCGTGCAGCGAGTGGACATGGAACCGC
>JAKAXG010000706.1 GCA_021827225.1 Actinomycetes bacterium
TCGCAGTACGTTGGGTCGATGGTCAGGCGGGCGGACGGCGAGGCCCGGACGGTGCTCCGGCTGGCGGCCTCGGCTTTCGTCGTGCCCTGCTCGGGGCCGGGTGGGACGTGGTCCCGGCCGCCTTCAGCTCGTCCCCGGCGGTGCGGCACCAGGCGCACCTGCTCTGGCCGTTCCTGGTGGGGATGCAGCCGGCCGCCGGGGTCCTCTTCGCCCTCGACGGGGTCCTGCTGGGCGCCGGCGACGTGGCCTTCATGCGCACCCTCACCCTGGCGGGTGCTCTGGGGGTGTTCGTCCCGGTGAGCCTGGCGGCGTACGTGTGGCACTGGGGTATCGCCGGCGTGTGGGCCGGGCTCACCGGGTTCATCCTCACCCGTCTGGCCGGGATGGCCGTCCGGTCGGCCGGGGACCGGTGGGCCGTCGTCGGAGCCTCCCGCTGAGGGCGCCGGCCCCCGGGCCCGACCCTCCCCTGAGCCTGTTTCGTACCCGCCGCGTTGGGGTATAGTGGCGCCTTCACGGAAGTCTGGTCTCGTTATCCGCCCTGTGTCTGCGGCTGACGTCATGGGAGTGACGCATGCACGCATATGGAAGGGCGCCGACAACTGAGGTTCCGGGACCGAGCCATCAGGTTCCCAAGCGGGGCAGGGTTGCTCCGGGCCCGGCCCACCAGAAGGTCCCGCCGAACCCCCGTCCGGTCAAGGAGGAGAGTGTGCCCGTCGAGGCCGAGGCACTCAGCGCCGGCATCGCCCGTCTGTCCAAGTTGAGTTCGAGCAATCCGAGTATCGAGGATCTGTTGGGCGAGGTCATCGGCGCCGTCCACGGCCTGTTCCGCCTGACCGGCGCCGGGTTCATGATGATCGACGACCGCAACGCCTTGCGGTCGGTCGCCTCGTCCGACCACGCCGGCGAGCTGCTGGAGACCTCCCAACGTGACAGCGGCGAGGGTCCCTGCATCGACGCCTTCGTCCACGACGTCACCACCTTCACGACCGACCTGGGCAGCGACGAGCGCTATACCCGGGTGGGGCCGTGGCTGAGCGAGCGGGGCGTCAGGGCCGTCCTCGGCGTACCCATCCGTCTCGGCGGCGGCCCGGTCGGCTCCCTGAACGTCTACGTCGACCAACCCCACGAGTGGCTACCAGAGGAGATCGAGGGCCTCGAGACCTACGGGCAGCTGCTCAGCGGCTTCCTCTCCACCGCTCTGGCCGCCCACCAACGCGGAGAGGTGGTCGACCAGCTGCAGTACGCCCTGAACTACCGGATCGTCATAGAAAGAGCCGTCGGCTTCCTCATGGGCCGGCACCGCATCGGTGAGGTCGACGCCTTCAACCAGCTCCGCCGCGCCGCCCGTGACCGCCAGCGCCGGGTGGCCGACGTCGCCCGCGAGGTGGTGCAACAGGACCTGGCCCTGTGACCGGCGACTACCTCGGCCGGCCGTCCTCGGACGGCACCGCCCCCGCCGCGCTCGAGCTGCGCTGCTCGCTCGGCGACGACTGGGCCCTGGTGGAGCTCAGCGGCGAGCTGGACCTCCTCAGCGCCTCGGACCTGGAGGCGGTGCTGGAGGCCCTGGTGAGACGGGGTCACGTCTGGCTCAGGATCGACATGCGCCACCTGGAGTTCATCGACGCCCGCGGGCTGGGGGCGCTGGCGGCCACCGCCGAGTCGGTGGCCGGGTCGGGGTCGCTGCGGCTGGTGTCCCCCCGGCCCATCGTGCGCCGCCTGCTCGCCATCACCGGGTTGGACGGCGTGGTGAAGGTCGAGGAGCCGGCGCTTCCGGGATCGCCCGACTAGACATCCCCGTCAGGCGCCGTTGCCCCCGGCCGTCATTCCCCGTCGAGGGCCGACTCGGACGTAGCGACGATCTCCCCCTCTTCGGCTGCGGCGCCGAGGTAGGCCGCGACCACCAGGTCGTTGCTGCGCACCTCGTCCGGCGTGCCGCGCCCTATCACCCGACCGAAGTCGAGCACCACCAGCTCGTCGCACAGGGCCATGACGAAGTTCATGTCATGCTCGACGACCAGCACACCGATCCCCCAGTCGCTCGCCAGCCGGCGGATCAGAACCGCCAGCTCGCTGGATTCGACATCCCCCAGGCCGGCGGCCGGTTCGTCCAGCAGCAGCACCCGGGGTTGGCTGGCGACAGCCCGGGCAATGGCCAGCAGGCGCCGCTTGCCGTACGGAAGGTCCTGCACCTGCCGGCTCAGATCGTCGCCCAGGCCGAACTCCTCGATGGCGGCCGCGGCGGCTGCCGGAAGGGGCGGCTGGACCGGATATATCAGGTCCCCGAGGTAGCACCAGCCGCCGGGCGGGTCGCAGCCCACCCGGAGATTGTCGATCACCGACGAGTCCTCGAACAGTTCCAGCGACTGGAAGGAACGGCTCATCCCGGCGCGGGCCCGACGCACCACCGACCAGTGGTCGACGCGGCGGCCACCCAGGCTGATGTGGCCGCAGGAGGGCTTGGTGAAGCCGGTGACCGCGTCGATGAGACTCGTCTTCCCGGCGCCGTTGGGCCCGATCAGGCCGAGAACCCGACCCGGTGTGACGGTGAGGCTGACGTCGTCGACGGCGGTGGTCGCTCCGTAGCGAACGGTCAGCCCCCTGACCTCCAGGATCTGGGGGTCCGCCGCCTCCAGCGGTTTCGCCGCCACGGGCGGGCGCGCCCGGCCGAGCCGGCGGCCCCTCCCCCGAGCCGTGGTTGCCGTCCGGCCGGTCAGCCAGTCCATGAGCCGGGCGGTCTCCCTGCCCATCCCGTCCTGATTGCGCAGTACCAGCAGGATGAGCAGCACACCGCCCAGAAGGGTGAGGTACCTGTCCAGGCCGGACAGGAACGTGTTGGTGATCTGTGACGCGACACCGCCGTCGGCCAGCACCGATCCGTAGATCGGCCCGACGACGTAGCCGACGCCCCCGATCATCGCCCAGCCGATGTCGGTGATCGAGGTGAAGTTGGTGAAAGATCGG
>JAKAXG010000039.1 GCA_021827225.1 Actinomycetes bacterium
TCCCGTTGTCTCACCTCGCCGACCCACTGGTCGTGCTGGTACTCGTGGTTGATCAGGGCGACCAGGAGATGCTGGCCGACCACCCTCAGCTGGTGGGGGGCGCCCACCCGGCCCCGGTCGATGTCACCGAGACGGACGCGGACCCTCTCCGCCACCGCCGCCCGGTAGCCGGCCAGCCGGCCCGGGTCCGGCAGGTCCCCCCGGTCCGCCTCGGGGTTGGCCGAGTCCATCAACGGCTCCAGGTCCGGGTCGGGGCCGGGCTCGGCGGCGACCAGGTTGCGCACCATGTAGTGCGCCACCGCGGCCTGGTGGCCGAGGTGCCAGCCCACGGGGCTGAACTCCGGGCGGGGCCGCCAGCGGATCTCCTCCTCGGTCAGGTCCCGCCACAGCGTGTCGGTGTAGGCCAGGGCCCGGTCGTACTCTTCCAGCAGGTCGGCGAGGTCTAGGTGCATAGTCGGCGACAATTCTGCCGGTCCAGGGGCCCTTGCCGGCGCCGGGGCCCCCTGCCGGCGCCGCCCCGCCGGCGCCACGCGCCCGCCGGCGCTCTGGTGACGGAAATCCACATGACAGGGGGAAAAACGTCACCAAAGGCCATGGCGTGTCACCAGAGCCAGCCCGGCGGCGCCCCTTTTTCCTACGAGAAGGCGGCGAACAGCTCCTCCACCGCCTTCATCTGGCCTCCCGACGTGGACGACGGCACCAGGATGGGGGTGCTGACCCCGGCGTCGCGCCACGCCTCCACGCCCTCGCGGACCTCGGCCGCGGTGCCGAACAGGGTCACGTCGGCCAGCCAGCGGTCCGACATCAGGCCCGGCACCTCGTCGTGGCGGCCGGCGGAGATGGCCTGCTCGATGGCGGTCATCTCCTCCTCGTAGCCGGCGGCCATCCAGTAGCGGCGGTAGTTGGGGAGCCGGACGTAGCCGGTCAGGGTCCGGCGGTTGACGGCGGCCGCCGCGGCGCGGTCCTCGTCGATCACCGTCGGGATCATGTTCCCGACGAAGAAGCCGTCGGCCCGCCGGTCCTCGGGTATCCGGGCGATCTGCGCGGCCATGTGGCTGCGGGCGGCGTTGGCCCATACGGCGCCGTCGGCTATCTCCACGGCCAGGTCCAGCATGCGGTCGCGCAGGGTCGCCAGCGTGATCGGGGGCAGGCCGGCGGGGCCGGCGTCGGCTCCGCGCAGCTCCTCGACGTAGGCCCGCATGTCCGACAACGGGCGGCCCGTCTCCAGCTTGAGGCTCTGGTGCACCGGACCGTGGCTGACGCCGAGCCCCAGGCGGAACCGCCCGCCGGTCACCTCGTGCAGGTACCCGGCCGTCTGGGCCAGATCCCACGCCCTGCGGAAGTAGATCGGCTGGATGCTGGTCCCCAGCCACACCGACGACGTGGCGTGCGCCATCGACACGCAGAAGCTCAGCTGGTCGCCGCCGATGCTCGGGCAGTAGATGCCCTGAAAGCCCCGCCGCTCGATCTCGGCGGCCAGCTCGATCGTGCGCGGCCGGCGGCCGGCAACGGCCACCATCGACACTGCAGGCAACTCGGCCAAAGTCTTCCCCCTCACTGGACAGTCGTCTCGGACGGCTAGACGCTGCCACGCAACCGGCGCCGGCCGCCAGCCCTCGGGCCGGCCACGCCGATCCCTCCGGTTCGCCGGCCGGGTGGTCCGCTACAGTCAGGCCCGCAAATCGGATAGGGGGGTCTGGCATGGCCGAATCTGGTTCCATCCTCGGCAACTCGGTCGTACGACTCGAGGACCCGACGCTTCTCACCGGCGCCGGCAAGTACCTCGACGACCTCGAGGCCGCCGGATCGGCCCGGGTGGTGTTCGTCCGCTCGACGGTGGCCCACGGCAACCTGGTCGGGGTGGATGTCGAGGAGGCCAGGGCCATGCCCGGCGTGATCGCCGTCTACCACGCCGCCGGCGACGACCTGGGCCTGGGGTCGTTCCAGTCGTTCCCGATGCTGCCCGAAGCGTTCAACCGGCCGGTGTTCGCCAAGGACCGGGTCCGCTTCGTGGGCGACATCGTGGCCGCGGTGGTGGCCGACACCGCCGCCCACGCCGTGGATGCGGCCGAGGCGGTGGTGGTGGAGGTGGACCCGCTGCCGGCGGTGGTCACCCAGGCCGACGCCGCCGCCGAGGGCGCCCCCCTGCTGTTCCCCGAGGCGGGGAGCAACGTCTGCTTCGCCACCGAGTTCGGGGAAGGCGATCCCCTGGAGGGAGCCGACGCGGTGGCCGAGGTCGACATGGTCAGCCAGCGGCTGGCCGGGGTGCCCATGGAACCCAACGGTTGTCTGATGGTGCCCGGCGAGCCGGAGGGGGGCATCACCTGCTGGATCTCCCATCAGGCGCCCCACTCCGTGCAGCCGGCGCTCACCGCCGTTCTCGGCCTGGAGCCGGCCGCGGTGCGGGTGGCGTGCCCGTGGGTGGGCGGCGGGTTCGGGCCCAAGGCCGCCATGTACGTCGAGTACCTGGTCGCCGCGGCCGCCGCCATGCAGCTCCGGCGGCCGGTCAAGTGGGTGGAGACCCGCTCGGAGGACATGGTGTCGCTGGTTCACGGCCGGGACTACACCATGTCGGCCAAGCTGGGCCTCACCCGGGACGGCCGCATCGTCGGTCTCGACGCCACCGTCGCCGCCTCCGGGGGTGCCTACCCGGCCCTGGGGGCGGTCCTGCCCATGCTCACCCAGATGATGGCGGTGGGCGTGTACGACATCCCCAAGGTGCGCTTCCGGGCCACCACTTACGTCACCAACACCACCCCGGTGGGCGCCTACCGGGGGGCGGGCCGGCCCGAGGCCACCCAGCTCATCGAGCGGATCATCGACGTGGCCGCCGACCGGCTGGGGATGGACCCGGCGGACATCCGCCGGCGGAACTTCCTCGACCCGGCGTCGTTCCCGCTCACCACCACGACCGGAGGCGCCTACGACTCGGGCGAGTACGCCAAGGCCCTCGACGCCGCCCTCGGTGCCGCCGGCTACGAGTCGCTGCGGGCCGAGCAGGCCCGCCGGAGGGAGGCGGGCGACACCGTGCAGGTGGGCATCGGCGTGTCGGCCTACGTGGAGGTCACCGCGCCACTGGGGCTGCACACCGAGTACGGGGCGGTGGAGGTCCACGACGACGGCACCGCCTCGATCGCGGCCGGCACCAGCGTCCACGGCCAGGGCCACCACACCGCCTTCGCCATGGTGGCCAACCATGTCCTCGGCATCCCGATGGAGCAGATCCGCTTCATCAACTCCGACACGGCGGCCGTCCCCCACGGCGCCGGCACCATGGGCTCCCGGTCGCTGCAGACTGCCGGCAACGCCGTGCTCGTCGCCTCGCAGGAAGTGCTGTCGCGGGCCAGCCGGATCGCCGCCCACGCCCTCGAGGCCAGCCCGGAGGACATCGTCGTCGGCGCCGGCGGGCTGCACGTGGCCGGGGTGCCGGACCGGACGGTCTCGTGGTCGGACCTGGCCCGGGCGTCGCAGGACCCCGCCCGGCTCCCCGACGGGATCGACCCCGGGCCGCTGCGCCACGAGGGTGACTTCGACGGCACCAACTCGACGTTCCCCTTCGGCGCCCACGTCTCCGTCGTCGACCTCGACACCGAGACCGGAAAGGTCACCATGCGGCGGCACATCGCGGTGGACGACTGCGGGCGGATCCTCAACCCGCTGCTCGTCCGCGGTCAGCAGCACGGAGGCATCGCCCAGGGGGCGGCCCAGGCCCTGTTCGAGTGGGTCCGCTACGACGAGGACGGCAACCCGCTGACCGCCAACCTCATGGACTACACCATGCCGGCGGCCAGCGAGCTGTGCAGCTTCGAAGCGTCCAACACCGAGACCGACAGCCCGCGCAACCCGCTCGGCGCCAAGGGGATCGGCGAGTCGGGCACCATCGGTTCGACCCCCGCCATCCAGAACGCCGTCGTGGATGCCGTGTCGCACCTCGGCATCACCCACATCGACATGCCGTGCAGCCCCGAGCGGGTGTGGGACGCCATCCGGGCGGCCCGCTAGACCCCGGTACGAGCCCCGGCCCGGGAGGTCAGGGGACTAGACGTCCCGGGCGCGCTGCTCCTCGACGTCGGGGTCGCACACCCGGCCGATGCGGGTGCAGTAGAACACCGACGGGCACCTCTCCCAGGCGAGGCACGGCTTGTCGATCACGGCTTCCTGCCGGACCTGCGATGGCGAGGCGCAACCGCCCATTTGGATCCCTTCTTGCCCCGGCGAAGAGCCCCTCTCCGCATCGGTGGATGACCTTAGCCCGCGGCCGGTGGCCGGTGGCGTACCAGTTGCAGCGATGCGCCCGGGCATTGCGAATGCCATATGGCGCCGGCTCGTGCCGGCGTCCCGGGGCGCCGGTCGTCAGCCCTGTGACCGGCCCGCCGGGAACGGATCGGCGATGCCCTCACGCTGCCGGCGTAGCCTCTCCACCGTCTCCAGGTAGAACACCCAGTCCAGCCGGGACTTCGGTGAGTCCAGGTACCGCCTTCTGGCCGCGGCTATCGCGTCGATGGTGCTCATCAGTTCCCCCTCCTCCAGCTCGCTGCATCCACCGGTCATTCTCGGCGTGCGGGGAAGTCCGTTTCAGAGGCTAAGGACCCTGGGGCGACAGGGACGTTGGTCACTTCCCTACCAGGAGCGGGTAGCTGCGCCGGCCCGCACTCGAGGGCGTCCGGGGTCGCCGAGGTGTCGGCCGGCCCCGAGCCGGGTAGCGCCACAGGGCCCACGCAGGCCGCACGGGCGCGAAAGGATGGCCGAATGAAGATCGCAGTACTCGGCATGGGACGCATGGGCCGGGCCCTGGCCGGCCGACTGCTCGAGCAGGGCCACGAGATCACCATCTGGAACCGCACCGCCGGCAGGGCCCCTGACCTGGTGGAGAAGGGAGCGGTCGAAGCAGAGCGCGCCGCGGCCGCGGTCGAAAGCGTGGACGTGGCCATCACCAGCCTGGCCAACGACCAGGCCGTCCGCGACGTGGCGTGGGGTGAGCAGGGCATCCGCACCGCCCTGCCGGCCGGTTCGCTCTACGTCGACGCGTCCACCATCTCCCCGGGGCTCAGCGACGAGCTCAACGACGAGTTCCCGCGCTTCGTGGCCATGCCCATCCTCGGCAGCCCGTCCCAGGTGGCGGCCGGCCAGGCGATCTACCTGATCGGGGCGGGCGACTCCGGGGCCGCCGCCGTCGAGCCGCTCTTTCCGGGCCTGTCGGAGAAGCGGTTCCGTTACTACAAGCCGTCCACCGCGGCGGCCGCCAAGGTGGCCGTCAACCTCCTCCTGCTGGATGGGGTGGTGGCCCTGGCGGAGTCGTTCGCCGTCGGGCGGGCCGGGGGCCTGACCGACGACCAGCTGCGGGAGCTGCTGGGGGCCAGTCCCATGGTGGCGCCGGGACTCAAGTACCGCTTCGAGGGCATCCTCACCGGGGAGCAGGAGACCTTCTGGACCACCGTCCTCGGCGCCAAGGACGCCGGCCTGGCCGTGGACGTGGCCAAGTCGGCGGGCGTGGACCTGCCGATCACGTCGATGGTGCGCGACCTCTACCGCCAGACAGCCGAAGGGGCCGGCGACGAGGACATCGCCGTGGTGACCAGGCGCTACCGCTCCTGAACGGCAGGGCGTAACCGGCTGACTGCCCAACCGGCTCCGACACCTGCCTATCAGGCGGAGCTGACTTTAGCACTAAAAAGAAGGGGAGGCTAGCCGGCGGCCGCCGACAGGGCGGTGACCAGGTCCACGAACTCGGCCCGCTCGGCGCCCGACAGGACCTCGAACGCGGGCGCGCACAGCCGGTCGGTGATGCCCTCGGCCTCCACCCGCCGCCTCTTGACGTCCTCGGTGACGGCCGGGAAGGGCTCCGGCCAGCCGAAGAACCTGGCCTGATCCTCGCCGTCCTGGCCGAGGATGGCCTCGAGGGGGCTCAGGCCGGCGGCCGTCGTGCCCACCAGATGGTTCGACCCCCGCCACTCCCGCATGACGTGGACCAGCTGCATGGCCCGGCCGGGACCGTCGGCCACCCTGGGCTGGACCTTCCAGCCGGCGAAGAGCGACCGGCCGGACGTCTCGGCGGCCGACACCACCCGCTCCGCCAGGTCGCCGAAACGCTCCAGGCCGTCCACCCCGGCCAGGTGATCGCGGCCCCAGTCCGCGCAGGCGGCGAAGTAGCGGGCGGCCGCCTCTCTGGCGCCGTGGACGGCCACCCCCGCGTCCCACATGGCGCGGACCACCGACGGGGCGAACCACCCGAAAGCGGAGTACACGACCTGGGCGTCCACGTCTCCGAGCACACCTCCCCGGCCGGCGAAGTAGAAGGCGAACGGGTTCTCGTAGCCGTTCTCGCCGGCCCGGGCCATGGTCTCCTTGTGGAGCATGAAGGCCGACCCGAGGTCGTGGATGGCCTTGGAGGTGGCTTGGTCGGTCTCGGCAGCTGAAGGTTCGGGCATGGCCTGATTTTGTCAGGTGCCGGGCCGGACCGGCGGGCCCGCCGGCCACCCGCCGGTTGGTAGCTTCCGGGCGTGGCCGAAATCAGGCTGATCGACGTGGCCGACCCGCCGGAGGTGTGGCTGCAGCTGGGCTTCGCCGTCGAAGACGGCGGCTGCCGGGTCGGGACAACGGCCGTCCGCCTGGGTGCCGCCGGCGACGGGGTGACGGGATGGGAGCTGACCGGCGCCCCCGGCCTCGACGAGCTGCCGCTGGCGGCCGGGGCGCCGGCGGCCCCGGCCGGAGACGGCCCCGAGCACCCGAACGGCGTGGTCTCCCTCGACCACGTGGTGGTCACCGCCCCCGATCTGGACCACACCATCGACGCCTTCGAGCAGGCCGGCGTCCCGCTGCGCCGCATCCGCGACATCGGGACGCCCGATCGACCGGCGGTACAGGCGTTTTTCAAGATGGGCGACGTGGTGGTGGAGGTCGTGGGCTCGCCGGGTAGGCCCGGTCCCGGATCGGCCCGGTTCTACGGCCTGGCCTTCACGGTGGCCGATCTGGACGCCACCGCCCGCCTGCTCGGTGACCGGCTGGGGCCGGCCAAGCCGGCGGTGCAGCCCGGCCGCCGCATCGCCACCCTGGATCGGAGGGCCGGTTCGACCGTACCCATCGCCTTCATGTCCCCGGCACCCTCGCGGTCCTAGCGTGGCCGGCATGTGCCGGAACATCACCACGCTGCGGGGACTGGAGCCGCCGGCGACACCGGAGGAGATCCGGGCGGCCGCCACCCAGTACGTCCGCAAGGTCAGCGGGGTCCAGGCCGTGTCGCCGGCCGTCGCCTCGGCGTTCGAGCGGGCGGTGGCCGAGGTGGCCAGGGCCACCACCGACCTGCTCGGGCAGCTGCCCCCCCGACGGACCCCGCCGCCCACCGTCCCTCCGCTCAGGCGGGCGTCCCCGGCCCGGCCCGACGCCATGATCCGAGGCGAAGATGGGTAACTCATCGGCCATGAGCAAGATCCTCCTCGTTGTCGGTGCCGGCGCCGCGGTCAGCCTCCTCGCCGCCGGCTGCCAGGGTCCCCATCCCTACAGGACCGTGCCGCCCACCTCGATATCCGTCCCGGCGGCGGGCTCCGGGGCCGGCAGTGCCGGGGGAGCGAGCACCAGCGGCGGGACGACCGGGGGCAGCGGCAAATGAGCGGTCGGTGCGCCGGCAGCGGGGGCCTTGTACTCTGTTCGCCGCCGGCCCCGGGACCGACCCTGGGACCACGGACACGGAAGGGGTGAGAGGTGGCGGAGACCGAGGACCAGCAGCCCAGCCGCAAGCTGTCCACCGCCGCCGCCCTGCTCGGCAAGGCCCAGTCCACCACCTTCCCGGCCGAGCAGGAATCCCTCGCCCTGGGCGCCTACAGCCAGCTGGCCGCGTTCCTCAACAGCCTGGACCGGCTGGAGGCCTCCGGTGCCGGGCGGCGGGAGCGCCGGCTGCTCGTTGACCGCCGCAGCCCCGTCCCCCGGCCGGTGCCGGAGCTGCCGGCCGCAGCGGCCGACGAGCCGGAGGTGATCGACCTGCGGACCGACCGGGCCAGGTCGGTCTACCGACGCCCCGACGGCCCCGGCCCGGGCGCCCGCATCGACCTGGTCCTCTAGACGCCCGGCCCGGGCGACCGGACCGACTGGTCCTTCATACCCTGGCCCGGGCGGCCGGATCGACTGGTCCTTTTGACCCCGGGCTGCGGGCCCGCGGCTCAGCCGACGGGCACCGGCGCCTCCGCCCGGACCTCCGGGCCCGACATCTCCAGGCACTGGCCCCGGTCGCCGAAGGTGGCGTCGATGAGGTCGAGCACGTAGTTCTGCCGTATCCGCCACGGCGCCGCCGGCCCCTGCTTGGGCAGGAGAGCGGTGGCCCGGGTGACGTAGCCGGAGGTGAGGGGCAGGAACGGCTGGGCCTCCATACCGTCGGCGCTCGGGCGGGGCACGACCCTCACCGCCCCCCGCCGGCGCATCCGCCGCAGCAGGCGGGCCACCGCCCGGGCGGTCAGATCGGACCGTAGGGTCCACGAGGCGTTGGTGTAGCCGAAGGAGAAGGCGAAGTTGGGCACCCCGCTCATCATGAAACCCCGGTACACGAACCGGTCGCCGGGGTCGACCTCCTCGCCGTCCACCTCGAGCCGGATGCCGCCGCAGGCCACCAGCTCCAGGCCGGTGGCCGACACGATGACGTCGGCCTCCAGCTCCTGCCCCGACTCGAGGCGGATGCCGTGCTCGGTGAAGGTGGCGATGCGGTCGGTCACGACGGACATGCTCCCCGCGCTGAGCGCCTCGAAGAAGTCCCCGTCGGGGATCAGGCACATCCGCTGGTCCCACGGGCGGTACGGCGGGGTCAGGTGGGTGTCGATGTCGAAGCCCTCCGGCAACGCCTCGGCGGCCTTCTGCAGGAGCATCCGCTTGGCCGCCTCGGGGCGGCGCTGGCACAGCTGGTAGAAGAAGGTGCCCCTGGCCACGTTCTTCCAGCGCAGGGTGCCGTGGGCGACCCGGGGCGGCAGCCGGCGGCGGACCTTCTCGGCGAGCGGGTCGACCGACGGGGCGGAGGCGATCCAGGTGGGGGTCCGCTGCAGGACGGTCACCGACGCCGCGGTGGCGGCCATGGCCGGCCCCAGGGTCACCGCGGTGGCTCCGCTGCCGATGATCACCACCTTCTTGCCGGCGTAGTCGAGGTCCTCCGGCCAGTGCTGGGGATGCACCACGGTGCCGGCGAAGCGGTCCCGGCCGGGGAAGTCCGGGAAGTAGCCCCGGTCGTAGCGGTAGTAGCCCGAGCACAGGTACAAGAAGTCGCAGGTGAGCTCCACCCGCTCCGCCCGCTCGGCCGGTGCGCTCAGCTCCACCGACACCGTCCAGCGGTTCTGCTCGCTCGACCACGACGCCCCGACGACCCGGTGGCCGTAGCGGATGCGCCGGTCGATGCCGTGCTCGGCGGCCGTGTCCTGGATGTAGCGCAGGATGGAGGGGCCGTCGGCGATGGCCTTGGCGTGCGACCACGGCCGGAAGGGGTAGCCCAGCGTGTACATGTCCGAGTCGGAGCGCACCCCGGGATAGCGGAACAGGTCCCAGGTGCCGCCCATCGCCTCCCGGCCCTCGAGGATGGCGTAGGAGCGGTCGGGGCACATGGTCTGCAGCCGGTAGGCGGCGCCCACCCCGGACAGCCCGGCTCCCACGATCAGGACATCTAGATGTTCGGCCATCGAAGGCGTTCCCCCGTTGAGTGCTATCAGCGATAAGTCAGCAGCCCCGAGATCGTAGCCACCCTCCGGGGCGGGGGACCCCCGGACAGCCGCGACCTAAACCCCTTTTATTTAGTGCTGAGAGCGTTAGGCGGCGAGAGACGGCGGGTACCGCCTCTAGTACACAAAACACAGGGCGCGGCGGCGCCTCGGCGGTAATGGCGGACAACAGCCAATGCGATCGGGGATAGCTCCTGCCCGTACACGAGGAGGACACGACATGGTGATGACCGATCCCCAGCGTCTGTACGGCACGGACATCGTGACAGACGACGGATCCAAGCTCGGCAAGGTCGAGGAGGTGTACCTCGACGACGCCACCGGCCGGCCCGAGTGGGCCGAGGTGAAGACCGGCATGTTCGGCACCAAGATGTCGCTGGTCCCGCTGGCGGCCGCCCAGGACGCCGGCGGCGCCCTGAAGGTGCCCTTCGACAAGGACCGGGTCAAGGGTGCCCCCCACCACGACCCGGGCACCGTGCTGAGCCGCGAGGAAGAGGCCCGGTTGTTCGAGTACTACGGCGTGCCCTACGGCGGGGAGACCGTGACGGCGCAGGGCGGCGCCGGCGCGCCGACGGCGGGAGCGGCGACCGGGGCCGGGCACGACGTCTCGGGACCGAACACCGACGACGCCATGACCCGTTCCGAGGAGGAGGTCCGGGTAGGCAGGGCGGCCGAGGAGACCGGCCGGGTCCGCCTGCGCAAGTACGTGGTCACCGAGAACGTCCAGACGACAGTGCCGGTGACACATGAGGAGGTGCGGGTCGAGCGGGAGCCCATCACCGACGACAACATCGGCGCCGCCATGGACGGCCCGGAGCTGTCCGAGGAGGAGCACGAGGTGGTTCTCCACGAGGAACAGCCGGTCGTCGAGAAGCGGGTCGTACCCAAGGAGCGGGTGCGCCTGGCGAAGGAGGCCGTCACGGAGGAGGCCCCGGTGAGCACCGAAGTCCGCAAGGAGCGGATCGAGACCGAGGGCGGCCCGGGAGCCCGCTGATCATGCAACCGGCACCCGGTACCGAGCAGCCCCGCCGCTTCCGGCCCAACCTGCGCTACGAGCTCATCGGCTGCGGCCTGCACGGCCACGAGCTGCTCGGTACCGACGCCCGCCGGCTGCGCGACCGCGACGCCATATTCGCCCGCCAGGACGAGGGCGGGTTCCGCTGGTACCGCTGCCTGCGCTGCGACACCTGGATGCCGCTCCCCGAGCCCCAGGCACCGGCGGTGGACACCCCGCCGGATCGGGACCGGGTGGACCTGCCCCTCCGGGGCCGGCCGCTGCGGGACCGCTACGTGCTGCGGACCATCGCCGTGGACCGGGCGGTGCACGTGCTGGTGCTGGCCGCCCTGGCCGTGGCCATATTCCTCTTCGCCGCCCACCGCAGCCTGCTCCACCACGACTACACCCGCATACTGGCCGACCTGCAGGGAGGCCTGGGTGGGCCGGTGAACGACACCCACTCGGGGATCGTGTCCGAGCTGAACAAGCTGTTCGCCCTCTCGACGGCCAAGCTCTACGCCACGGGGGCGGCGGTCGCTGCCTACACCGCCCTGCTGGCCGTGGAGATGGTGGGTCTGTGGCGGGGCCGGCGGTGGGCCGAGTACCTCACCCTGGCCGAGACCGGGCTGCTGGTGCCTTTCGAGGTGTACGAGCTCACCAAGACGGTGTCGTACCTGAAGGTACTGACCCTGGTGATCAACGTGGCCATCGTGGTGTACCTGCTGTTCCGCCACCGCCTGTTCGGCCTCCGCGGCGGGGTCGCCGCCGAGCGCGCCGAACACGAGCGCGACAGCGGGTGGCCGGCCCTGGAGCGGGCCACCCCGCCCGGGCTGCTGGCGCCGGTCAGCGCGACAGAGAGGGAAAGTTGGGTGCCCGCTTCTCGATGAACGCCCGGAACGCCTCGGCGGTGTCCGCGCTGGCGGCGATGGCCAGGTGACGCTGGGCTTCGTAGTCCACGAAGTCGGCGAAGCCCATCCGCTCCGCCGCCAGGTAGTTGCGCTTGAGGGCCAGCAGGGCGGTGGGCGACTTGGCGAGCAGCCCGGCCAGGACCTGCTCGGTCTCCTCCCGGAAGGACTCGTCGGGGAAGACCCGGGCGACCAGGCCGATCTGCAGCGCCTCCTCGGCGGTCACCCGCCGGGGCAGGAAGGACAGGTCCCGGGCCCGGGCCGCCCCGACGGCGTGCAACAGCGACCACGGCAGGCCCATGTCGCCGGCCACCGCCACGTCCAGGAAGGCGGTGTTCAGGCGGGCCCCGGCGGCCATCACCCGCAGATCGCAGGCCATGGCCCAGCCCAGGCCGGCCCCGGCGCACGCCCCGTTGATGGCGGCCACGGTGACGGCGGGGATCTCGTGGAGCAGCGCCGCCACCCGGAAGTCCTCGACGGTGAGCCGCTCATCGGACGAGCCCGACGTGAAGTGGTTGAGATCGGCGCCGGGGCAGAACGCCCGCCCCTCGCCGGTCAGCACCAGCACCCGCAGCGACGGGTCGGTGGCCGCCCCCTCCAGGGCCCGGGTGGCCTCCCGGACCATCCGGTTGGTCATGCCGTTCATGGCGTCGGGCCGGTTGAGGGTGAGCCGGGCCAGGCCCCGGCCGTCGTGGTCGTATCTCAGGGTTTCGAACTGGGAAGGCATCACCCCGGAGGCTACGCCCGGCGGTACAACGGGGGAGTGGACGTGGAGCGACCGGGCCGGTGCTGATAGTCGACGCCGCCAACGTGGTGGGCTCCCGCCCGGACGGCTGGTGGCGGGACCGGGCCGGGGCGGCCGCCCGGCTCATCGGCCGCATCGGCGACGCCGTCGCCGCCGGCCGGCTCGACGGTCCGGTGACGGTCGTCCTGGAGGGCGCGGCCCGGGCGGCCGACGCCCCCGGCGGGGGCGCCGTCCGGCTGGTCAGCGCCGCCGGCTCCGGTGACGACGCCATCGTCGAGGTGGCGGCCGCCGAGGCCGGACGGGGATCGCCGGTGGTGGTGGCGACCGCCGACCGGGAGCTGCGCCGCCGGGTGGAGGCGGTGGGCGCGTCGGCGGTGGCCCCGGGCTGGCTGCTCGACCGGCTGGACCCCCCGCCCGGTCAGCCGCCTGATGTTCGGTCCAGTTGACACTATTAGTTAGGTACGCCTAACTTAAGGGTGTGAGGACCGCCGACCGGACCCCCTCCCGAGCGGCCGGCAGGCCCCGGGCGGCCCACCGGCCCGGGCTGCTGGCCGTGTGGGGGCCCGGCCTGATCGTCATGCTGGCCGACACCGACGCCGGCAGCCTCATCACCGCCGCCCAGTCCGGAGCCCGCTGGGGTTACGCCATGGTGCTGCCCCAGGTGGTGCTGGTGCCCATCCTCTACATGGCCCAGGAGATCACCGTCCGCCTGGGGGTGGTCACCGGCAAGGGGCACGGCCAGCTCATCAGGGAACGGTTCGGCCCCGCCTGGGCCTACCTGTCGTCGGTCACCCTGGTCCTCTCCGCGGTCGGCGCCCTGCTCACCGAGTTCGCCGGCCTGGCCGGCGTGGGCGGGCTGTTCGGGGTGTCCAAGTGGGTGAGCGTGCCGGTGGCGACCGCCGCCCTGGTGGCGGTGGCGTTCCTGCGCGGCTACAGCCGGGTGGAGCGGATCGGCATCGTCGTCGGCCTGGCCGAGCTGGCGTTCATCCCGGCCGTGGTCATGGCCCACCCCAGCGGCCACCAACTGCTGCACGGGCTGTCCCGCCTGCCGTTCGACCACGGCTCCTACACCCGGCTGGTGGCCGCCAACATCGGGGCGGTGATCATGCCGTGGATGGTCTTCTACCAGCAGGGGGCGGTGATCGACAAGGGCATCACCACCGACGACCTGCCCAAGGAACGGCGCGACACCGCGGTGGGCAGCGTCATCAGCCAGGGGATCATGATCGCCGTGGTGGTGGCCCTGGCGGCCACCGCGTTCCGGACCGGCCGGGGGGCCGCCCTGGACAACGTCGGCCAGATCGCCGCCGCCCTCGCCCCCTCCCTCGGCACCGGCCCGGCCAAGGCGCTGGTGGGCGCCACCGTTCTCGGGGCGGCGCTGGTGGCCGCTCTGGTGGTGTCCCTGGCCGGGGCGTGGGGCCTGTCGGAGGTCCTCGGCTGGAAGCACAGCCTCAACGACCGGCTCAGCCGCCGCACCGCCCCCTTCTACGGAACCTACGCCCTCGCCCACGTGGCCGGGGCGGCGCTGGTGCTGGCCAGCGTCGACCTGGTGGGCCTGGCGGTGGACGTGGAGGTCATGAACGCCCTGCTGCTGCCGGTGGTGCTGGGCTTCCTGCTCCTGCTCGAGGCCCGGGCGCTGCCGGCCGAGCACCGGATGCGCGGCGCCTACCGGGTGGCGGTGACCGGGCTG